>CAZXNN010000268.1:0-4947 GCA_964641915.1 uncultured Nitrospira sp.
TCATGCGGGATCTCAAGGACAACGTGGTCATCATCTGTTCGATCGAGAACCTGGACCCGATGGGCGTCCATACCGGCGACAGCATCACCGTGGCGCCGGCCATGACCCTGACCGACAAGGAATACCAGCGCATGCGCGATGCGGCTCTGCGGATCATTCGCGAGATCGGCGTCGATACGGGCGGCTCGAACATTCAATTCGGGCTGAACCCCGACAACGGGGAGATGATCATCATCGAGATGAACCCGCGCGTATCGCGGAGCTCGGCCTTGGCGTCGAAGGCCACCGGCTTTCCGATTGCAAAGATTGCGGCGAAGCTAGCAATCGGTTATACGTTGGACGAGATCCCTAACGACATCACCGGCGTGACTAAAGCGTCCTTCGAGCCTACTATCGATTACGTCGTAGTCAAGATTCCTCGCTTCGCGTTTCAGAAATTCAAAGGGGCTGATCCGACGCTCACCACGCAGATGAAATCGGTGGGCGAAGTGATGGCCATCGGCCGGACATTCAAAGAGTCGTTGCAGAAAGCGATCCGTTCGTTGGAACTGGACCTCAACGGACTGGCCTCACGGGTCGGGATCGATCGCGGGATTCCTGCCGAGTTCAATCGTGCCGAGGCTGCCGAAAAAATCCGGCGTACCTTGAAAACACCGTTACCTGAGAGGCTCTGGTATCTGGCCGACGGGATCAGACTTGGTTTCACCAATGATGAATTGTTCGCCATTACCAAGATCGATCCCTGGTTTTTGGAGCAGGTTCGCGAGCTGATCCAGTTTGAGCAGGTGTTGGTCGGCAAGGCCGACAACGCCGCTGCGGTTCTTGCCGGTGATCTGTTGTGGCACGCCAAAGAGCTGGGATTTTCCGATGACCGAATCGGCCAGCTGCTCGGAACCGATGGCGCGGCTGTTCGGAAGGTGCGCATGGGGTCCGGCAAGTCCGCCAAGCCGACCAGAGCCGTGACGTATAAGCGTGTGGATACCTGTGCCGCGGAGTTTGAAGCCAATACTCCCTATCTCTATTCGACCTACGGCAGTGAATGCGAGTCGCGTCCATCCGATCGCACAAAGGTGGTCATTCTCGGCGGCGGCCCCAACCGGATCGGGCAGGGGATCGAATTCGACTACTGCTGCGTGCATGCGGCGATGGCCTTGCGCGAAGAGGGCGTCGAAACGATTATGGTGAACTGCAATCCGGAAACGGTGAGTACCGACTATGACACGTCGGACCGTCTCTATTTTGAGCCGCTTACCGAGGAGGATGTGCTGAACATCATCCATCGGGAGCAACCGCTCGGAGTGGTGCTGCAGTTCGGCGGGCAGACTCCGTTGAAACTGGCCTTGCCGCTCTCGAAAGCCGGAGTGAAAATTCTCGGGACCAGCCCAGAAGCCATCGACCGGGCGGAGGATCGTGAGCGGTTCCGTGATCTCTTGGATAAGCTGGGACTATGTCAGGCGGAGAGCGGCATGGCTCGTTCCGTCGATGAAGCGGTGCGGATTGCGGGGAAGATCACCTATCCCGTGATGGTGCGTCCCTCCTATGTGTTGGGCGGGCGGTCGATGCAGATTGTGTACGATGAAGCCGATTTGCTGGAGTATATGCGTTCGGCCGTGAAGGCCTCTCCTACACATCCGGTGTTGATCGACAAGTATCTCTCGGACGCGATCGAGATCGATGCCGATGCCATTTCTGACGGGACAACGGTAGTGGTGGCCGGCATCATGGAGCATATTGAAGAAGCCGGAGTGCACTCGGGTGATTCGGCCTGTTCGCTTCCGCCGTACACCTTGGATAAGCCCCTGGTTCGAGAAATTGAACGCCAGATGAAGGCCTTGGCGTTGGAGTTAGGCGTGGTGGGTTTAATGAATGCGCAGTTCGCCGTGAAGGACAAAACGGTGTATGTGCTGGAGGTGAATCCGCGGGGCTCGCGCACGGTGCCGTTCGTCAGCAAAGCGATCGGTGTTCCGCTGGCCAAGCTGGCCATGAAAGTGATGCTGGGAAAATCGCTCCAGGATCTGGACTTTACGAACGCGCCCCAGCCTGCGCACTTGTCGGTGAAAGAAGCGGTCTTCCCGTTCAATAAGTTCCCCGGAGTCGATGTGTTGTTGGGACCGGAAATGAAGTCGACGGGGGAAGTTATGGGCATCGACAGCGATTTCGGCTGGGCGTTTGCTAAATCCCAAGCCGGAGCCGGGGCCACCCTGCCGCAATCGGGTACTGCCTTTATCAGCGTGAAAGAATCCGATCAGTTGGCTGCGTGGGGTGTGGCAAAGCGATTGCGCAGTCTGGGGTTCAAGATTCAGGCGACCAGCGGCACGGCCAGTTTCTTAAAAGATAAAGGGGTTGAGGTGGAGACTGTCCATAAAGTAAAAGAGGGGCGCCCCCATATCGTGGATCACATTAAGAACGGGGCCGTCGCGTTAGTCGTAAATACCGTGCGGACGGCTTCCGCCCATACGGACTCCCTGTCTATTCGCCGGGAGGCTCTGCAGAGGGGAGTGCCCTACTATACGACGATGCGGGGAGCGCTGGCGGCCGTGATGGGCATTGAAGCCCTGGCGAAGAAAGCATTGTCGATTCGATCGCTGCAAGAGTATCATCGAAGTCAGGTGTAAGAGGAGTTCTGCGGTATGCCGACACCCATTACTCGAAAAGGTTATGAGGCTCTTAAGGCCGAGCTCGATCGTTTACGCAAGGTTGAGCGACCGAAGAATATCGAAGCGATTGCCGAAGCCCGCGCGCATGGCGATTTGAGCGAGAATGCCGAGTATGACGCGGCCAAGGAGCGGCAGGGGTTTATTGCGTCGCGTATGGCTGAGCTCGAAACCAAGATTGCGGAGGCCCGGGTGGTGGACACGACCGGCCGGACGACGGACACCGCGGTTTTCGGCGCGACGGTGCTGGTGATCGAGCAGGAATCGCAGTCGAAGAGGCAATATACGCTGGTCGGCCAGGACGAAGCCGATATGAAAGTCAACCGAATCTCCGTGCAATCGCCGGTCGGCCGCGCGCTCATCGGTAAGCGGGTCGGAGATTTCGTCGAGGTGACGACGCCCACGAAGGTCATGGAATACGAAGTCGTGGAGATCAAGTTCGAGGAACTGTGACGTGCCTCCGGCCCTCCCGCTCATTACGCTTCTGACCGATTTCGGCTCTAAAGATTATTTCATGGCGAGTATGAAAGGGGTGATCCTGACGATCCACCCCGCTGCCCGCATTGAAGACGTGTCTCATCACATCACTCCGCATCGAATCGACGAAGCCGCCTACTGTCTCCAGTCCTGCTACCGGACGTTTCCCGAAGGCACCATACACGTTGTCGTTGTCGATCCCGGTGTCGGCAGCAACCGACGGCCGATTCTGGTCAAAACGGGTCGCTATTACTTCGTGGCGCCGGACAATGGTGTGCTCTCGCCGATTTTGTATTTGGAAGAAGATGTTGAGATTCGGGAAATAGAAAATCAGCGTTTTCAATTGCAGTCCCCCGGAGCGACCTTCCACGGCCGGGATGTGTTTGCCCCGGCGGCAGCCTGGCTGGCCAGAGGTACGGCACTGTCGTCGTTCGGCCGATTGGTCTCTGATCCGGTCAGAATGAACTGGCCCCAACCTAAGGTGACCGCGCGAACGATTATCGGAGAGATTGTTTACATCGATCGTTTCGGCAATCTGATTTCGAACATTTCCTGCGCGCAGATTGAAGCTGGCAAGCTTGGCAGGTCGGAGATCCGGGTGGGGGAGCATCTCATTGGAAGCTTGGTGGCGAACTATAGTCAAGGTCAGGCCGATGTTCTGCATGCCTTGATCAATAGCAATGGGATGCTGGAGCTATTTCTCAAGGAAATGTCGGCCAGTGAGCGCTTGAAGATTGGCGTCGGGGTCGTCGTCGAGATGAATGGCTGATGGTGAGTTATCGTAGGCGTTGGTCGATCTGATCGCACACATGAGCGGCGAAGGGCAATGAACAGGTAAAGGCCGGTGAGACCGCATTGAGGACATGCATCGATTGGCGGTCACCTTCCAGGACGAAGTCCATTTCGAGCTTGCGCTTGGTAATGTCCAGTAGCTGGGCTCTGATGCCGGGCCGTCCCCACTTCTGATAGTTCGATTCCTGTATTCCTTCGGCGAGCACCGAGGCGAGTTCGACCATCTTGCTGCGGGAGTATTTGGCAATCTCTTCCATGGCGAGGCGCCGGTAGTCGAATTGGGCATTGGTCAGCAGCCCGAGTCCGCGGCCCGCGACCTCCATCATCTCACCCAGTTTGAAATTGCTGAGGCCCTCGTAGTTTTCACGCCAGAAGGCCGGAATGGCCGTGGGGCCGATCTTTGCCTTTCCGTCTGCGGTGATGGTGAAGTGAACCCCGAGAAACGGATTTCTCAGGTCGGGAACCGGATAGATATTGGTGCGGATCGCGCCCGGAGGCTCGTTTGAATAGAGATAGAGCCCTTTGAAAGGCAGGATCCGATACTTTTCCGAGAAGCCATACTCTATCGCGATTTTGTCTGCGTACAATCCCGCGGCGTTGACGACATATCCGGCGGCAATCGTATCTGAGCTCGTCCGGACTCCCTGATCGGTTCGGCCGATATAGGCGGTGTCGAATCGTATTTCAATTCCCTCTTGGATGGCGTCGCGTTGCATGGCGTCGACCACGTGCAAGGGATTCACGGTCGAGGTGCGAGGTGAGAACAAGGCGCGCTGGTAGGTTTTGACGCGAGGCTCGATCCGTTTGGCTTCTGCTTCGGTCAGCTCCTGAATCTCAATCGCGTTCGCCCGGCCGCGCTTCACCAGCTCGTCGAGGGAGGGAAGATCGCCGGCATCTTTGGCCACGACGAGCTTGCCGCAGCGATTGAGAGGAATGCCTTTCTGCTCGCAATAGGCGGTCATTCGCTCGTTCCCGAGCTTGGTGAATTTCGCCTTCAGGCTGTCGGGGGAATAGTAGAATCCTG
>CAZXNN010000269.1:0-4945 GCA_964641915.1 uncultured Nitrospira sp.
GCAGAGCCCGGTCTTGCATGATCTTTGAGGCGCGCAGTTTGTCCCGCCGATGGACGATCGAAACTTTCGTGGCGAATTTGGTCAGGAAGCTTGCTTCCTCCAGTGCACTGTCGCCCCCGCCGACGACGATGAGTTCCTTCCCCTTGAAGAAAAACCCGTCGCAAGTCGCGCAAGTGGAGACGCCGTGGCCGGTCAGTCTTGATTCGTTCTTGAGGCCGATCGGAATGGCCGAGGCGCCGGTCGCGATGATGACCGTCTGGGCTTGGATGGTTCGTTCCCCATCGATGGTCAAGGTGAATGGCCGTTGTGCGAGGTCCACGGCTGTGACATCGCCGGTGAGAAACTCGGTGCCGAACCGCTCGGCTTGCGCCCGGGTTTCTTTCATCAACTCCGGGCCCATGATGCCTTTGGCGAAACCGGGATAGTTCTCAACTTCGGTCGTCGTCGTGAGTTGACCGCCGGATTGCCAGCCCTCGATGAGCAGGGGTGACAGATTGGCACGCGCCGTATAAATAGCGGCGGTCAATCCGGCCGGTCCTGAACCAATGATGACGACGTGACGCATGGGAATGGAATCTAACACAGTGAGAAAAGAGAATGCATGGGGAGGGGAGGTCAGGTCAGGTTGACGTACGTATCGATTGGTATAGCGAGTGGACCTGTTTCTTGAGTTGAGAAAGCAGGAGGGTGCCATTGAGCGTGTAATCTGCACGGCGGCGTTTCTCTGCGAGCGGTATCTGGCTCTTGATCCTCCGAACGGCTTCCGCGCGGGAGAGGCCGTTGCGCTTCTTGAGGCGGGCGATCTGGGTTTCGCGATCAGCGGTCACGACGATGGTGGCATCCACGCGTGTGTCGATACCGGCTTCGAAAAGTAGAGGAACGTCATAGATCACAACCGCTTTGGGATCTTTCCTGGCAGCTTGTTTCGTCAGCCGGATTTGCTCGCGTGCGACACGGGGATGGATGATGTACTCAAGTTGGCGCAGCTTGGCAGGATGTCCAAAGACTTTCCCTCCCAAGGCCTGGCGATTCACTGTGCGATCAGGGTTCAGGACCGACTTGCCGAATGTGCTCACGATCTCCCGCCAGGCTGGTTTGCCCGGTTGTACAACATCCCGCGCCAGTACATCAGCATCGATAATCACGGCGCCGCAGCGCTTGAACATGCCGGCGACCGTACTCTTGCCGGTGGCGATGCCGCCTGTGAGTCCTACTAGGATCATGGCGGCTGAGCTTATCACGGGGGTGCCGACCCCACAAGAAACACGGTTGACAGGCTGCTGTGTGCGCCTGTAAGACCTAACCTATGCGTAATCTGATGTTCGCAATCGGGTGCTTGTTGAGTTTGGCCAGTCCGGCTTGGGCCGAAGAGCCTTCGGTAACGGCTCCTCGAACCATTACCGTCGCGCTCGATGGCACTGGGGATTTCACGTCGATCCAGGAAGCCGTGGATGCCGCGAAGAAAGGCGACACGGTGTTCTTAAAGCCTGGCGCCTATGCCCAAGACCTCACCATCCACAGCAAGGACAAGATCAAGCTGATCGGGGCCGGAGTGGACAAGGTCACGATGTTGGGCCGCGAAGACCTGGTGGGGGTGCTGCACGTAGGGAAGTGGCCGTATGGGGCTACCAATATCGAAATCAGCGGGTTGACGATCAATGAGCATGGCGGTCACGCGCTCGGGATTTTTAACGGCAAGGGCATCACGCTGCGTAACCTTCACGTGAAGGGGATGCTCTTCGGGCAGCAGGTGCAGGATGTGCGCATTGAAGACTGTGCGATCGGCGGCAGTGAGACGACGGGCGTGCAGTTTTCCGACTCCCAGGCTGTCCTGGTCGGCAATGTGATTCATGATAACGATCATGGGGTCAACATCGCAGGCAAGTCTGATGTCCGGTTAGAGCGGAATGTGATTCTCCGGAGTCTGTTCGAAGCTGTGGTGGTGAATGACAAGGCGAAGGCTTCACTGGTCGGTAATACGCTGGTGAAGAACGGCGGCGGAGTGGCCTTTCTCGGTGCATCCCAGAGCGAGGCGTCCGGGAATGTTATCGGCCTGAATAAGGTCGGTTTTCTGATCGCCCCGTCCAGCCGGGTGACGACCTCGTTCAATGCCCTGTTTAACAGCGAAAGTGACTACATGCGCGCAGGGTCTCCGAATACCCCGGCGCCAGATCTGAGGCAGGACTCGGATGTAATGGGTGACCCTCGCTTCGTCGATGCGGAGCACGACGATTTCAGGCTTCGCTTAGATAGTGGGATTCTCAACAGAGGGCAGTTCCCGTTTCTCGGAGCGCTTCCTCCCGTTCAAAAGCTTTCCTCCAATCGCTAAAGTCATTGAAACCTCACGCGATGGTCTGTGTCCCTGACAGATTGAAACCGTGTGGTATGCTTTCTCTACGGCGCCTTTCTTTCCATCGAGACTCAAGAAAATAGACGGGAGGGCCGAAAATAGTTTACCAGGAGGTTTCCATTGGCCAGCTTCCGACAGGATTTCGATACCAGATCCGGTGACGGAATCCCTTCTCTGGAAGACATGGAGTCTGGGAAGCTCGTCGGAGCGGTCCTCCCGATGTCCGATAAAGCTCAGACCCAGATGCGTGAGAGTATCGAAGTTATCGATTATCTCCTCAATCAGGAACGTGTCGTCTGGATGTAGGCGTGCGCTTCCTCCGTTTTGCTTTTCCCGCTCTCGGCCGTCTTTCCTCCCGACCGCTTTCGTGAGAGATCTTTCGCAAACGTTCGAATCCCCCTTCTGTCTGGTGATGCGTACTTGACAGCCTCCGATCGCCTTACTACTCTCCTGATGGGAACTCTCTTGCTCTCATTGTTTGTACACAAAGGGGTGTCTTATGGATACAGTGTTGCTGCGGAGCGTTGTAATTCTTGGAAGCCTAGTGTTCGGATCGGCAGTTGCGGTAGCCCAGGAGATGCCAAAGGAGTCGGTCTTACCCTTGAGTCTCGCTCAACGGGCGACACAGGCCGCAATCGATGCCTGCAAGAAAGACGGGTATCGCGTGAGCGCGTCGGTCGTCGATCGCGCGGGCTTGCTGCGCGCGATGGGACGGGCGGATGGAGCTGGTCCTCATACCATTGATAGCAGTCGAAAGAAGGCGTACACCGCAGCGAGTTTGCGTCGTGCGACGAGTGAATTGGCTGATCTCATGAGCCGGACGCCGACGCTACAGGCGTTGCGGGATATGAATGAGCAGATTCTGATGCTGGGCGGCGGCTTGCCGATCGAGATCGGTGGAGAGGTGGTTGGTGCGATCGGTGTCGGCGGGGCGCCCGGGACTCATCTAGACGATGCCTGTGCCGAAGCGGGTCTGGATGCCATTGGCGCTGCCCCGAAGCTTCCGGCGGCGAAGTGATGCGACTCCTGCGGCGGTATATCCTCGTCGCTGCGATTGGCTTGTTGAGCGCGTGCAATAGCGGTGTGCCGGAACCGGCGTCCACTGAAATTCCAGGGACCGGTCTCCGGCTGACGGTCGTGCGAGTCGCGACCGATCCGTTTCTGTCCAGGCATAACCTGGCCATGACGATCGAGCGCGCGAGTCACTGCACGGAGACGGTAGACCTTTTCCCCGACACCGGCCACACCAGTCGCCGCAATGTGTATGTTACGGCCAAGGTCCAGGTCTATGTCGTCGGACAATTCGATGCCCGCGTGATCGACGTTCGCCAGTGCAGTATTACGCTCTCGGAATTCCGGCACCTCGAGAGAGACGTCATCTTCGTTGGAGCGTTTGATGAGGATGCGGAAGAGCATTGGGGATTTGTGTCGGCCTCAGAACGCCCGGAACGGCCGTTTGAAAAGCGGTAACCCTCGTTCGCCAGCGAACAAGGAATCGCTGGCGACTGATTCGATGTCTGCTGAGCACGTATGAATCAACCGATCGTCGGCTACCACCAGGATGAGTATCGCGACTGGGTCGCCGACCTGGCTTGCGGCCATGGGCAGCATGTGCGCCATCAACCGCCATTCTTCTCTCGCCCCTGGGTGCTTACACCGGAAGGCCGGGAGCGCCAGCTTGGCCAGTTGCTATTTTGCAAGCGCTGCCAGGAGCCGGACCTGTCTTCCCCGGTCGCATGATTCTTCCTGTCAGCGGCATGGTTGCCTTTCTCCACTCAAATAACTGAATTGCTTGGTGCTGCCACTTTCCGGTGGTAGCCTTTCCGATAACGCCTGGCATCCAAGAGTTGATCTCTGCCAGGCGGTTCGAAGGGAGAGGGCTATGCCTACCGCGACATTGACGGTGCCGTCCTCCTCGCAGGAGCATCGGAAGGGGTTTTTTCTGCATCGCGTGCAAAGGGGGTATGCGGCCTGGGTTGGCTTCATGCTCTTCTTGTATTCCACCTTGTTCTTCACGCTCGCCTTTTACGGACCGCATCTTGGGCCGATGATCACGTTGTACGGCGGCGGCTCGCTTGCAGAACGTCAGGCCGCCGCCAGTGAGATGTTATTGCTCAGCGAAACCGTGTCGGTGGCCGTGCCGGTCCTGTTTCTTGGGGCCGTCATTTTCAGCCTGGTTCTGACCCGCCGGGTGGCGGGGCCGCTGGTCCAGCTAGACCAGAGTATCCAGGAATGGGCGAAGGGGAATCTGAGCTGGCGCTTACAGTTTAGGCGGTCCGATCGCCTGGATGAGCTGGCGTCAACGGCCAACCAAGCGCTGGCCAAGGTCGAACAGGCGTTTGGAGACATCTATCGCCAGACGGCAGTGATTCAGGCGGCTCTGGCATCGAACCAACTGGAGAGTCCGGAGTCCGTTCAGAAGGTGCAGCAGGCAGTAGCGTCCCTTGAAAAGGCCCTCGGCGAGTTTTCGTTTACGCAGGTCCGCTGATCTATGAAGTCAACGCTTGTATCCCGGAAGGGTTTCACGCTCATCGAGTTGATGGTCGTGGTCGCGATCGTCGGGATTCTTGCGTCGGTGGCCATGTTGTCCTATCG
>CAZXNN010000270.1:0-4926 GCA_964641915.1 uncultured Nitrospira sp.
ACTCCTTGCTCTTGGCGAAAAAACAACCGCTGCATGGCACGCCTGAACCTCGTCACATGACCGCTGATCATGATTGAGGTGTGACGGTTGCCGAAGCTGGGCACACGAAGGCTCAAGATAGCACGATTTACGGAGCGGTTCTAGGAGGGAGGGGGAGCGCGACCGGATTAGTTTCCTTTGTTTCCGACAGCATGGAGCTGCGCGACCACTCTGGAAGCTTCGGGGATAAAGTCGTCGAGTTGTTGCGCCTTCGCCAGTGTCAATGCCTCCGTCGCGAGCGTCACGGCATCCTGATGGCGGCCTCGCTTACAATAGCTCTTTGCCAGGCTGATCCGCGCATTGACGGCTTCCGGCACCTCATGAATGACATGACGAAGCACCTGCTCGCCTTTCTCCGGATCGCCGCCCAGCATGGAAGGAAGCCGTACCAACAGCGTTCCCCTTGCAGAGAGGGCATCAAGATGATCGGGCTTGAGTTCGAGGGCCCGGTTGAGTTCCTTCATCATGCGGCGAAATCCAAACACGGAAGAGAGGCTCATCTCGCCATCGATGCGCATCAATTCCCCGAGATTGCAGAACAAGGCAAAGTGGGCATCGGCAGACTGCTCGTCAGCCGCAACGGCTTGCTCCCCCAAGGACTGCCCCTTCTCGTAGAGTGCCGCTCGAGTAGCTCGGTCCGGCGCAATCCGCCCGTCATGGCAGGCTTGCAAGGCTCCGGCAACAAGATCCTGGGTGGTCGGCTGGGCCCCACCGGAAGTCGGGCTCCCAATCCAAAGTGCAATTGCTGCGAAGATGACAAGACCGACTCGCTGCATGACTTCTCCTAGAGTGGGAAGCACAATCGTCGGTTTTTATACAGCAAAGCCAATGCCAGGAACAAGTGCGAAAAAGCATCTGAATTTGGTCCATTTTACCATCTGGCTCCGCCTAACTCCAGACATCCTGTGGCAGGAAGAAAACAGGCTGCGGTGAAAATACAACAGTGAGAGGTGAAACAAACTCTATTGCGACATGATGACGAGGGTGCCGTTCTCAACGCGGACGGATTGGATCTGCGGGGGGAGTTGAAACTTCTCACGATTCTGCGGCGACTCAAACAGCTGCGCGACCGCATAGCCGAGCGTGGCTTGGGGAATCGGCAAGGCTCCGAGCTTCCCAGCCGTGGGGGTTAAACGCACATACCCATCGCGGGTCTCCAATGTCCCATCAAGCTGGAGCGAAATGTCTTTCCCGTAGATGTGAAACAGGGCGTAGGCTTTGAGCTGATTGCCGACCAGATTCATCTGGACGTCTTTCAGTGCAGAATGGACTTCTTCACCTGTCGCCGCACTCCCGGCAGGAACTGAGAGCCCAGCCTGCTGCGCGTGATGGGCTGACGCAATTACAAGATTGTCTCGCATCCATTGATTGAGCTCGGCCTCACTGAGCGTAATGGTGGCGGCGCGGTTCGTCTGGATCGACTGTTGAAGCATGGCCATCTTCTCGGCGACTCGGTCGGCAGCCTGGGGATCCGATTGTATCGGCAAGGCCGGGGCTTGCCGGAGAATCGCGAACAGCATCCCGAGGGTTATCGCCAGGGAGATCCACGGAAGTACACGGAACAGCCGAGCTATCCTAGTGCGTTGGGGCAAGAGGATCTCGGATGGATCCCTGGTCTCCTGGGAAGCCGTCACTGGTGGCGTTGGGATCTTGTATTTCGCAAAAATAATTCCACACCGGAGACATTCAAGGTTCCCTTGCTGATCGGCCCCGCACTTCGGACAAGTGACACTGGCATCGGGCTTCAGAGATGACTGCGGTAGGCTCATGCCACGACTGTAGTCGAGATTGATGTCTCTGACAAAGAAATCGATAAAACGTCACGTGTCAGGAATCGTTGATTGGCCAGCGATGGTTTGAAGCGCTCGAAACGCGGCGAGCATGTCCTCATAACCGTAGTGTGCATTGCGGCCGCTGGGGTTCGGCAAGAGAAATATTGGAACCCCGGCAATATCGCTGCCGGTAAGGCCCAAAGGAATCCGCGTCGGTAAGGATAGTTCTGCCCCGTACATTATGCGATAGATCGTGATGCCTAGCAGCGCCACGATGCGTGGCCGATACCGCCGTACTTTTCTGGTCAGGGCCGCCATACCTCCACGGTATTCCTGAGGCGAAAGACTCTCGATCCCACGGCTTGGACGGCCGACGATATTTGTCAGTCCAAGTCCCCACTCAGGTAGCCGTTGATCTTCCTGGTATGTCAGAGGCTCTGTGACCAGCCGAGACTCATAGAGCAGCTTCCAGAAGCGATTGGAAGGTCCGGCGAAATGATGTCCCATCTGAGCAGACCGCAGACCAGGATTGATCCCGACAAAGAGAATTCTCACGCCTGGTTGAATACGATCAGACAGCCTTGCGCCTTTGCTCAATTCATTCCCCGATCACGATTGAGGCAGTTTAGTGGGGACTCAGCCAATCTGCCACAGGAGTGAGAAGGAATTCACCTTCATTGCTGGATTAGAGGAGTCCTGTAACTACACGAATTCATGGATAAACAGTGCACGCTGGACATTCGGCATGCGGCTTGCTCAACACTTGGGCAGTGCCCGATTAGCGGCACGGATCTCAACAACATTTCTGGAGGGATTTACTATGAAGAGCATGTTGATGGCAGTCATGGCAGTGGCGGTGGCCGTTTCTTTCAGCGCCCCTTCCTTCGCTGGCGAAGAAAAGAAGAAGGAAGAGAAGAAGGGTGGTCACGTGGTGGTGTTCGGCGAAGAAAAGAAGAAGGAAGAAAAGAAGGGCGGCCACGTGGTGTTCGGCGATGAGAAGAAGAAGGAAGAGAAGAAGACCGGTCACTGATCTATACGTCTGTTTTGGCGAGGCTGACTGGCTTGAGAGGTTTCCTGCTTCACGCGGGAGACCTCTCGAGCGGTTCTCCTACCGCATCGACTCCCTGATATAGACCGCCTGCAATCCCACAATCGTCTTGGCATCTCGGATCGTCCCGTCTTCAATTTTTCTGATCGCGTCGGCCAGCGGCATCTCAATCACGTCCAGCACTTCATCCCGATCAAGCTGTTGCCTTCCCTGCGTGAGCCCCGTCGCTTTATAGACGTGAATCACTTCGTCGGCAAAGCCGGGAGCGGTGAAAATACTGGAGAGCAGCGAGAACGTCGCCGCCCGATAGCCGATCTCTTCTTCCAGTTCTCGCGCCGCGCAGCTCAGCGGATCTTCACCTGGATTGAGCTTGCCCGCGGGTATCTCATAAATGAATCCACCAGCTGCGTGGCGGAACTGACGGATCAGCACCACCGTGCCATCCTCTTTCATCGGGACCACGGCCGACGCGCCGGGATGGCGAATCGTTTCCAGATCGACCGTCACGCCGTTCGGCAGGGTAACTGTATCGATGTTCAGCGTGACTACCCGGCCTTTGTAGATATGCTTGGTCACAGCCTGTCCGTTACGTGCTCTTGGGCTTCCGATAGAACGGTGTTTTCACAATCTGCGCGGGCACGGCCTTGCCTCGAATGTCGATCGTGATTCGCGTGCCGATCGCCGAATGCACTGACGGCACATAGCCCAGACCGATGCCTTTCTGAAGAAGGGGAGAAAGATTTCCGCTCGACACCTCGCCGATGGGTTGAGACGAACGGGCGTCGAGGATCTTGCACCCGTGTCGCGGTACCGCCTTTTCCAACAATTCGAATCCGACAAAGCGCTTGGCCGGTCTGCCGTCCTTCTGCGCGAGCAGCTTCGCGCGCCCGGCAAAATCCCCCTTCTCGACGCTCACCGTCCACTCGACGGCCGCTTCGATCGGAGTGGTCGTTTCATCGATGTCGTTGCCGTAGAGGAGATAACCCATTTCCAGACGCAACAGGTCGCGCGAGCCCAATCCTGCCGGCTTCAGTCCTTTCGAGGCTCCTGCTTCAACGATTCGCTCCCACAAACCGCCAATACGGTCAGCTGAGGCATACAATTCATACCCAAGTTCACCGGTATAACCGGTCCGTGCGATGAGAGTCGGGATCGACGCAATCGTCGCCTCGCAGGTGTGGTGAAGCCTCAGTGCCGTTACCGCCGTGCCAACCAAGGCGATCATAATGTCTTTGGACAATGGCCCCTGAAGAGCGATTTGAGCCATCCGATCCGAATGGTCTTCCAAGACGACGCTCGCGTCATGCGGGTGGGCTTGTAGCCAGGTCAGCACCTTGCTGCGATTCGACGCGTTGACACAGAGCAGGTAGTCCGCCGGCTTCAACCGGTAGACAAAGATGTCGTCCTTGATTCCGCCCTCGTCATTGCACACCATGGAATAGTGCGCCTGGCCGACCGCCAGCTTGGCCACGTCATTCGTCGTGACCGCTTGGAGAAACGCCAGTGCTCCGGCTCCCGATACTCTTAGCCGGCCCATATGGCTCACGTCAAAGAGCCCGGCCCTGCTGCGGACGGTATGGTACTCGTCCAGGACACCTGAATACTGGATGGGCATCTCCCAGCCGGCAAAATCGACCAGCTTAGCCCCGGCAGCTCGATGTTGCGCAATGAGTGGTGTCTGCTTCATCGGATTGACCGCTTACTGCACTCCAAGTAATTCGACATCGAACACGAGCGTGGCATGAGGAGGAATGAGCCCCCCAGCCCCACGCGCCCCGTAGCCGAGATTCGAGGGGATCGTTAGCTTGCGCTTCCCGCCGGTTTTCATACCTTGCACACCCTCATCCCAACCCTTGATCACCTGACCGATCCCAAGCTTGAAAGAGAAGGGCTGGCCACGGTCCACAGAACTATCGAATTTTATACCATTGGTCAGCCAGCCGGTGTAATGAACGGAGACCGTCTGCCCCGCCTTCGCGGTATCGCCCGTTCCTACGACTTGATCGATGTATTGCAAACCGGATGACGTCGTGATTTCTTTTCCTTCCGATGCCGATGACTCGTTCC
>CAZXNN010000271.1:0-4914 GCA_964641915.1 uncultured Nitrospira sp.
GACCAGACATGCCCAGCGACTTCATCCACCAATCGGATTTTCAAGACCCGGTCAGTACAACCGCCAAGCTTGGCATGAAGCGAACGACCCTTCAATCTAAGATGACGAACAGTTGGTCGGAACCGCCCATGATGCCGATGCCTCGGCACGGATTGGCCGGTACCGTCGTCGGGCACCGACTCCATCTGGTGAGCGGAGACATCCAATGTCGCCGGCATCACAGGGGTGCATGTGGTGACCGATTCGCACGACATCTTCGAGTTCGCCGATCGGTGAATTGCTGACGGAGCGTACTTCAATAATCATCTTCGTAGCGATCGGTCAGTACGCCGACCTCCATGCATTTCCGATGGGGCCGTTCGCCGAGCGATAAAGTGGTAGAGTAATTCCTCATCCCGAAATTCCCTTGGATGGTTCTCAGCGACTTCTGACGGATCCTCACTCACCGCCAGCCGATATCACCTCTCCGTGACGAGCCGATCGTCACCTGCCGAACGTCCGTCATCCTTAGTCTGTCAGATTGATGTCAACGTAATGGATCGATACCGAATCAGCCGGTTCTATCGAGCAAGTTCAACGTGTTAGCACGTTGGTTCCGTAGCGCCTCTAATCCGGAACATCTCTTGCCCTACGTCTGAGTAGCGTTGCACAAAAAAGTGGAGGTGACGTCATGAATGAGATGGTTCTGTGGAGCATATGGTACGGCGTACTCGTAACCTTGCCATTGGTCATGACAAGGCCGTTGATCAAGAATGCGATGGCGAGAGCAATCGTACGTCGGCGACGGCTTTCACCTATCAATCGTAGATAGGAGGTGTGCCATGTCATTTTTTAAGACGGATGATTCGTGGGCTGGTCTGATTCTGAGAATCGGGCTTGGAAGTGTGATTGTTGCGCATGGCGCGCAGAAGCTACTCGGCTGGTTCGGGGGATTTGGATACGACGGGACGATGGGTTTCTTCACCCGGAAGATGGGGCTGCCATGGCTCGTGGCCTTTCTCGTCATCATCGGAGAGTCCCTCGGCGCGTTGGCCTTGATCGCCGGACTGCTCACGCGATTCACCGCTGCCGGTTTCATCGTCATCATGATCGGCGCGATTGCGACGGTGCATTGGCCGCAGGGGTTTTTCATGAACTGGTTCGGACAGCAACAGGGTGAAGGCTTCGAATATCATCTCCTTGTCATTGCTATGAGTGCAGCACTTGTCATCACTGGTGGTGGCAAGTGGGCGTTAGACAGCCTGATCGCGCGATGGCTAGAGGAACATGAAAAGACCTCCCAGCCACCGGTGCGGAAGGCGGCCTAGCCGTTTTCGGTTATTTGCTTCCGGGCTCGATAGAAAAAAATAGTAGCCCGGAGCATTGCGTTCAAAAAAAGATCGGGAATATTTGCAGAGTTGCCTAATACGCTTGGTTGCGCGCATATTGTTGATGCCGCCACGAACTCAGATGATCATCCGGAGGCGAAAGGAATTTAGGCAACGATGTCCGGCTGAGGCCTGTATTACAGGATACGCTATTGAAATTCCTACGAATAGAGGGAGGTTGTGATGAGACAGCCATACCGGTGCGTGATGGTGCTTGCAGGGTCGTTGGCATTGGGATTCACGATGAGTCAGTTTGGCTTCGCCGCCGAAGGCGATCCTGCCAGAGGGAAATCGGTCTATCAGGGCAAATGTGTCACCTGTCACGGACCGGAAGGAAAGGGAGATGGGCCAATCGGCAAACAACTGAATCCACCGGCGGGGGATTTCACCGGTGCCCAGAGCAAAAAGAAGTCCGAGGCGGAATTGCTTGATGTGATTCAAAATGGAAAAGCCAAGACGGCAATGATGGCCTGGAAAAAACAACTCAACGAGACGGAAATTCTGGATGTGTTGGCCTACGTGTTGACGCTCAGAAAGTAGCTGGAGTGTGTGAGACATTCGGCAAGAACGGTTGCCTAACCGTATGGAGAAAGAACCATGGCTGATGAAGTAAAAATATTAGGCGTTGCGGGGAGTCTTCGAAAACAGTCCTACAACCGATCCGTGCTCCGGGCTGCGGAGAAGCTCGTTCCTGCCGGCAGCACGCTGAAGACCTTCGATCTCAACGGCATCCCTCCGTTCAATCAGGACGATGAAAGAGAATTGCCTGCCGCCGTGCGGCAGTTCAAGGCGGCGATTGTGGAGGCTGATGCTGTTCTGGTCGTGACGCCGGAATACAACTACTCGGTCCCGGGCGTTCTGAAGAATGCGATCGACTGGGCCTCTCGACCCTACGGCGACAGCGCGTGGAACGGGAAACCGGTCGGCGTGATGGGTGCCTCAGTCGGTATGCTGGGGACCAGCCGGGCGCAATATCACCTGCGCCAGATGTTCGTCTTTTTGAACATGTACCCGTTGAACCAGCCCGAAGTCATGATCGCCAATGCCGATGAAAAATTCGACGAACAAGGGAACGTGAAGGATCCCAAGACATCCAAAAAGATCACGGAACTTCTCGTCGCGTTGGCTGACTGGACGAGGAGACTGAAGAAGGCCAGGAGCTAGGCTGGCAGGAGAATGAGGTTGGCCGACAGGAGACGAAGAGAGAGTGCTTCAGGTGCATGACAGAAGTGCGACGAATTTCATGTGCGGCGCACCGAACGGAGGAGGCCTCGATGAAGATAAACACCGTACAGTCCATCTCACTCGCGGTGATCATCACGGGAATGGGAATGACGACAGGTATCGCGTGGGCGGGCCAAGACGACGCCGCTCCCCACTTCGCCTGGAAAGATGGAGCGGAAATCTATGCGAAGGTCTGCGCATTGTGTCACGAAGCTACTATCGGCCCGATCCTTCGCGGTCGGGACCTGGATCCTCTGTATATTCGCTTGATGGTGCGCAATGGGAGCCGAGCGATGCCCGCCTTCCGCGCCTCTGAAATCGATGACCAATCACTGGAGAAGCTGGCCGAGTATGTTTCAAAAGCACCGGCCGACAGGTAAGGAGGGCGCACGCCATGGATGTTGATCGACGAGGTCTGATGAAAGGGCTGTTGGCGGGTGGGACTCTCCTGGCCATGGGAGTGCCCGCGTGGGCCTTTGAGGCCCGGCCTGCTCGGAGGCCGAAACGGTGCCTGCTGGTGTTGGGCGGCACGAGCGCGGATGAGGCGTTCGCAGGCGGCGCATGCGCCGCCTACACAGGTCTGACATCCGAAGCGCTCCGAACCGTGCAGCTAAATGGTGGGTTGCTAACCGGCATGGACCGGATAGTTACCCTGCTGGATCGATCCCGAGGGACGAGGATGATCGCCGTGATGGACGATGCCAGCGCAGTGATCTTTCTTGAGCTGGCTCGTGCGGCTGGCGTTCGGCTCCTCTCGATGGGCACGCATGTGTGTTTTTCAGACGATGTGTGTTCTCTCCGCCATGCCTGGGCGACCACTTCCCCGGCTCATGGCGTGGGAGGAGTATTGGCCTCGCAGCTCGCCGACGACCATGGTGGGTTCTCGATTACCGAAGATTTTCTTCACGCCCAGAGGGAAACAGGCACGTTGTCCAGTTGGTCTGCGCCGGGATTTGTATCGTATCGGTTGACCGAATCGGAATCCGTTCATCTCCACAGTTCAGGGCTTTCGTTGGCCGACGGGTGCAGGTTGATTGGCCGGCCTTCAATCGAGGGATGGGAGCCCATTCCCCAGCAAGCCTGCACGCGCGAAACCGTCAGACGGCGGTCCGGCGATTGGATTGAGTCCGTAGGCTATGCCGTCACGGCCTCGGCCATGGGCGTGGATTCAATCAGCGATTCCTGTTCAGCCCGCGCGTTCGTGCATCAATCACCACACTATGGGCAGAGACAGCCGATGGCACGATTCGTGTCTTTCGTGATGGATATCTAGAGCGAGGAGGCGGAGCATGGCCAGCAAATATATTGCCTTGCCAAAGGGCGTTTCCGAAAAGACATTTGACGCCACCATCAAGGAGTTCCGTGGCGTTTTGGGGAAAGAGAATGTGCTGACGCGTGCCGATCAGCTTGCGCCGTATACCAAGGTCATGATGCCGGTACCGGAGGCGAATCACACACCCTCTGCAGCCATCATGGCAACGACCGTGGAACAGATCCAGAAGATCGTGGGCATCTGCAATAAGTACAAGGTCCCTATTTGGACGATCTCAACCGGCAAGAACTTGGGCTATGGCTCTGCGGCTCCGGCGGAGCGTGGGCAGGTCGTGCTCGATCTGCATCGCATGAATCGCATCCTCGAAGTCGACGGCGATCTTTGCTATGCCCTTGTCGAGCCGGGCGTCACCTATCGGCAGCTCTACGACTATTTCCAGGAACACCAGTTGGCCTTATGGCTCTCCGTGCCCGCCCCCTCCGCCATTGCCGGGCCGACCGGCAACACGCTGGACCGTGGAGTCGGCTATACGCCCTACGGCGAGCATTTCCTGAACGCCTGCGGCATGGAAGTCGTCCTCGCGAATGGTGAGGTGCTCCGTACGGCAATGGGCGCCTTGCCGAACTCCAATACGTGGCAGGTGTTCAAATGGGGCTATGGTCCGTATCTTGACGGCATCTTCACGCAGTCCAATTATGGCATCGTCACCAAATTCGGCTTTTGGCTTCAGCCGGCACCTCCCGTGTACAAGCCGTTCCAGATTCAATATGAGCATGAGGAAGACATCGTTGAGATCGTGGAGACGATACGCCCTTTACGCATCAGCATGACCATTCCCAATTCGGTCGTAATCGCGCATGCGCTGTACGAAGCTGGCTTGAAGGCCAAGCGGAGCGACTATGTCACAGGGCCCGGTTCGATCTCGGACGAAGCCGTGAAACAACTTGCACGCGACCATAAGATGGGGATCTGGAACGTCTACGCAGCCTTGTATGGCACGCAGGAGCAGGTGGACGTGAACTGGAAGATCGTGACCGAAGCCTTCGGGAG
>CAZXNN010000272.1:0-4899 GCA_964641915.1 uncultured Nitrospira sp.
GCGAAAAACCCGGCAACGCTTTGGCATCGAACTGGGAGAAGGCCTGCATCGACAGCACGAGAGCCCGAATCGTGTCGCTTCCGAGCAAGGCGACGGCCTGCTCAGGATTCGACACTGTCGTGCGCAATCCGAAGAAGGCAGAGTTCACCAGTTGGAGGATCTTCGTCACCATCGCCATATCTTTGGAGACGATTCTGGCGATCTTCCTGAGTGACGCATCGCCGGAATGGATTTCATCCATCAATTCTTTGTAGAGCACCGGAAGACTGGGAAGGCTTTTGAGATTCGTGACGATCTTGCGCACATTGTCGTCTGACAACAACGCCCGCAGTCCGCAGGCGCGGGTGATGACCGACCGCAAAAGCTGCGCATCGATGGGCTTTTCAAGAAACTGATGCGCTAGATCGGTCGAGCGCAGGCCCAGACTCTGCCCCTGCTGACCGGAGAAGGCGATCCGCACCATCTGCGGATACCGGGCCTTGGCTTCCTTCAACAGTTGGAACCCGTCCATCTCCGGCATGATCATGTCGGTGGCCAGGACGTCGAAGGCATCTTGTTCCATTGCGGCCAACGCGTCCGGCGCGCTTTCCACAAAGCGCATGTCCCACTCACTCTTCATTGGATCGAGCGTACGCTTCAGCATGCGCAACACTTCCGGCATGTCATCGACGAATAAGACTTTCCGCATGGCTCCTCCCCTTCCGGCATGCCGAACCACTACTAGTATCGGTTTTTGAGGAAAACACTTGAGGGAAGAAAGGTATCGAGAAACTAGCGGACAGGATTGGACTACCGATCACGGCAGGATGCTCAAAATGGCCGTCAGCAAGGCCGCAGCGAGCCCAGAGGCGAATCGTACTTTGTCGCGTACGTTGAGCCTCTGAGCGACGCGAGAACGCCGCTGGCGGACTTTTTCAGCATCCTGCTAGGGGCGCTTGATTTCTTCGAGCGAGAACTGTTTGGGCAGCATGACAGGAAGGACTAATCCAATCGGATCGCCACGCTTGATGGTCGTAGGCTTGTGGAGCTGGAGCAGAAAATTGGCCGTGAAGGCCTCATAGTCCGGCAGCCAATCGTACTGATTCGGCGTGCGCTTGTATTCTTGAGTCTTAATGCCTTCCCAGATGGCATAGGTGCGATCAGGGTAATGATAGAAGTGGTTGGGAATGTCCTTCATCATCAGCCCGACATGCTTGGGATAGTAAAAGCGAATCCCGCAGCAGAGCTTGGGATAGCCGCTGTTGAGGATCAGATCGACGTAGGTCCCGGAAAACGATTTATATCCCAGCAGCCGCTCTTCCGGTTCAATGGGCGGCGATTGCCACCGCACCCCTTCGGTCGTCCGCCGCAACTTCACATCCGCCGGACACCGGATCAGCCAACCATAACTACCGACGGTGCGCACCGGCCCGCAGTCATCCGGCAACACCTTGTACCCGCCGGCGGCGAGCGCCCGTTGCTCATCGAGCGTCATGTTGTTGAGCATTGGACGGTGGGGATTGAAATCCAGCTTCAGTCGTTCCGGTGGAAACGCGGTCGAATACTCCCGCTCCCAGTAGATGACGACCTTGTCGCCGCTATCCTCAGCCGGAACCTGCTCTGTCGTTGGTTCGCTCATAGGTCTGACAGTAATCGATGGTGACGGATCAGCGCAAGTGGCTATCGGCTAGGCCCGGCGCACATGAAACAACGTCAACCCGCTCCGCAATCTGGCTTTCGGCAGGATCGTCTTATGCATGGCAAATGTCGGCAACCGTTCAACCGCTTCCTCCCAGCAGCGCTGCAAGCCGGCACGACTCAATTCATCGCCCATCCGTGCCGGCCCCACGATAAACGCATTGCCGCCCGGCTTGATGCGTTGCGCGAGCGCGCGCACTCGCGCTGCGAGAGCATTTCCCTGCTCGAAGTCGGCATAGGGCATCCAGGCATAGACCAGATCATAGGATGCGGCTTGGGATGTGACGGGAGAGAGCATGAATCTGGTTCGCTGTAGCCACTCCCATCGCTGTAATTCAGCGCACACGGTCCAGAGCTGCTGCGCCTGTTTGCAGGCAAAAGGCAGGTTCGAGATATGGGCGACGACCTCACGCGGGCGATCGAATGGCACACAGGTTGCTATCACCGCATCCCCGTTGTCGATCAGAATGCGCTCTGCCCTCATGAGGATCTGCCCGATCTCGCGATCCTGCTCGGCAAGGTCTTGAAGATAGTCCGCGACAAACGGCTGTGCCGCCAGTTCTCCGACTGCGGTCTCATCCCCCGGATACAAGAGCACCGCTCCAAACACTTCTCCTGGTCGGACAGCGGGAAGACCAGACTGAAATACCGAGCGCCAATCGACAGGACTGGAGGCAGGCACTGAAGATGAAGATCTCACCCTTGCCAGATCGCTCGTAAGCGATATCGCCCTCCGGTGCTCTCGATCGTTCAACTGCAACTCACCGCCGACGATAACGGCCGATCGATCCCAGGCCACCATTCGCCGCCCCTTAGGATTCACATACGACAAGCCCATGCCATCATCGGCACAGGTCGCCTTCAGCAATTCATCTCCCTGCACCGTCAGGCAGACTGACTGGGTTTCATCGAAATAACGTAGCGGAGGCGCCGGCGCCGGGAGCCACGTCACCCGATGAGAGCGGGAGGGGTCCATGAACAGCGCAACCGGATCTCCGCCGGCGTCGGCCTGTGGCGTAAAGAAACTGCTGAAGAGCCGAAAGGCTGCTTCGGATGGATAGGTCGGAATGCCGCGATAGCGCAAGGGACGTGGACTCGGCTGCCCCTTGTTCTGGTCGTCGTAGAGTCCGCGAATCAGTTCAAACGCCGCCGACCCGGTGCCCGGCAGGAGCGACTTGAAGAGTTCGACGACGGGCAGAAAATCAATCTGGTCCCAATGCATCGCCCCCATGCAGGACATGAAGCGCGCCGATTCGAATGTGCCGTCTTCCAGCACATAAAACGCATCTTTCCGATGCCGGATCGTCGCCTGTCCATGCGCATCGATGACCAGATCTTCGTCACCGTAGAAGAACCGGACCTCTTCGATCGGCACCCGCATCGCCTGCGCCGCCATGTGGCGTAGATCTTCCGCTTTCAGGCGCTGCCAGCCCGGCTTCGTCGCCAGATTGAGGCGGGTTTCATTGACCAATCCGCCGGGTTTCAACCCGACCCACCGCCCCCAATCCAGCCGCAGACGCGCACGAACCAAGACCGTTCTCCCGCGAGGATCGACGCCCCACTCGCATTCATGCAGCGGGTGGCCCTGAGGATCGGCCGCGAGAAATCGTCGGCCATCGGGCCGATAGAAGACCAGATGGCCGGTGGCCTGGCGAACGACGCGGCCGCCGGATTGGTCGAAGTGATGCGCCAAGGTCTGATTGGCAGGAAACCGGAGAGAGTCGGAAGACGCTAATGCGGTACGAACAGGGTCGCCAGCCATTTACTCGCGGATCTGGCCGCTCCCCAGGACAATGAACTTCGAACAGGTGAGCTCTTCCAACCCCATGGGACCACGGGCATGGATGCGGGACGTGCTGATGCCGATCTCGGCCCCGAGTCCGAATTGATAGCCGTCATTGAGCCGCGTGGACGCATTCACCAGCACCGCCCCGGCATCGACTTCCCGCAGGAACCGCATGGCCCGCTGATAGTTGGTGGTGATGATGGCTTCGGTGTGCTGCGACCCGTACTTGGCGATGTGCTCCATCGCCTCGTCCATGTTCTTCACGACCTTGATAGCCAGGATCAGCTCTAAAAACTCTTTACCAAAATCATCGTCGGCCGCCGGCTTCGCGTCCGGCAGCAACTGGCAGGTCCTGGGACAACCGCGCACTTCCACCTTTGCCGCCTGGAGCTTTTCCATGAGACGCGGGAGAAAGGTCCTGGCGATCGTTTGATGGACGAGCAGAGTTTCCATCGCATTACAGGTCGAAGGCCGCTGGGCTTTGGCATTCACACAGATTGCCTCGGCCATCGCCTGATCGGCATCCGCATCCACGTAGATGTGACAAATCCCCGCATCGTGCTTGACGACCGGAATGGTGGCGTGCTCGGCAATGGTCTTCATGAGGGACGGACCGCCCCGCGGGATAATCAAATCAATATGGCGATCCTGCTTCAGCAAGACCGGCACGAGTTCCCGATCCGGACGATCGACAAAACTGATGGCGCCGGGGGGAATTCCGGCCTTCTCGGCGGCTTCGGCCAACACGGCGGCAATGGCGGTATTCGAATGAATGGCCTCACTCCCGCCGCGCAACACACAGGCATTGCCGGACTTCAAGCAAAGCGCAGCAGAATCGGCTGTGACGTTCGGACGGGATTCGTAGATGATGCCGATCACGCCGATGGGCACACGCACCCGGCCTACCTGCATCCCGTTCGGCCTGGTCCACATCTTCGGCATATCGCCTAACGGATCCGGCAATTTGGCAACTTCCCGAATCCCGGCCGACATGTCGGCAATCCGTTGCTCGGTGAGCCGGAGGCGGTCGGCCATCGCAGCCTTATCCGGGTCCGTCCCGAAGGCCTCGACATCCTTTTCATTAGCTTCGATGAGGGCAGCCTGCTTCTCATCCAGCGCATCGGCCATGGCGATCAAGGCATTGTTTTTCACGACTGTGGAAAGCGTGGCTAACCGACCAGCGGCCTGCCTGGCCCGCGTCACCAGCTCATGTACATACTCCGGAATAGAGAGTGGCGGGACTTCCTGAACGTCCTTCGTCTCGGGAGCATCAACGGGGGCTAATTCCTGCTGTTCCTCGTCGGAAATCATGCGCATCGCCTTCTCTGTGTAAAAGTGAACGGGGGACAGGATACCGCGCGGGTTTGAAGGCGGTCAAGGCATCGCATTATTCTCCGTAAATATCCGACAGTCGGTCCTCCTGTGCTGATGGCGCC
>CAZXNN010000273.1:0-4889 GCA_964641915.1 uncultured Nitrospira sp.
GCGTCATGCTCTATATTGCCCTGTACGCGTTCATGACCTTCGGCGCCTTTACGATCATCGCCATGCTGCGCAAGGGCGGCCTGGAGGGCGATGAGATAGAAGATTTCAGCGGCCTGGCCAAACGCCACCCGTTCGCCGCCCTGCTCATGATGGTCTTCATGGTTTCGCTGGCCGGCATCCCGCCGACAGCCGGCTTCATCGGAAAATTCTACGTGTTCATGTCCGCCGTGCAGGCAGGCCTCACCTGGCTGGCCGTGCTGGCCCTGGTCTTTGCCGCAATCTCGGCCTACTTCTACCTGCGGCTGGTGATGGTGATGTACATGCGGGAACCAGGTGCGGTGACCGCGTTGTCCCCCAGGTTCGTCTCGTCCCCGGCCCTCTCCATTGTCCTGGCCTGTGCGATTGCAGGCGTGGTGTTCTTCGGACTCTATCCCGATCCGATTGTGAATCTGGCAACTCAAGCCGCGCTTACGCTTAAATAGCGCTTCCAGTTCGTCAAATAGGATGCGCCGCATGGAAACCCGTGCTAGGCTCGTCCTCAAGCACCTGACGCCGTACCAGACATTGTCATCGCGAGCACCCTGGGCTGACGTATGATGCAAGCCGTCCGGTTCATCCTCGATCTGCTCAAGGCCTTCCAACGTCACGGCTGCGCCAGTCTGGCGGCGTCGTTGGCATTCTTCTCGCTGCTCTCTCTCTTTCCCCTCGTGTTTCTACTGCTCTACGGAATCAGCTTTCTCGTGAGCCAGGATGTGATCGGCGAGCAGTTCCTCTTGAGCTTTCTAAAAGGCTTTCTCCCGTCGCTGGGTGAACGCCTGGCTGAGGAACTGCATCGCATCAGCGTGCTGGAGAGCGTGCGGTGGGCCGTCTTTCTGTCGTTCGCCTGGTTCGGAGCTCTGGTATTTTACGAATTGGACTATGCCCTGAATGTTGTCTTCGAAAGTACCTGGAAGCGCCACCCGCTGATCTCAACGGCGATTTCAGTCGCCTCACTAGGTGCCACCGGACTGCTCCTGATCATTTCTTATGTAGCGACACAGATTATCAACTTCCTCACTGGCTACGTACCGCAACTGTGGGGGCTGGATCTGGTGGCACTAGCCGCGCATGACTTTCTACTGACCTATACCGTTCCGTTCGGCCTGGCCTTTTTGACCGTCACCGGTTTGTACCGGCTTGTCCCGCGCCGGCCCCCGCAATGGCGGGAAGCCATGATCGGCGGCATCACGTTCGGCCTGCTGTGGGTGGCGGCCAAGTTGTTGTTCGTGACCTATAGCGGGTATGCCACGGTCTATGTGCGGCTGTACGGCTCACTCCTGGAAATCGTCCTCATGCTGCTGTGGGTCTACTACTCGGCCGTCCTGCTGCTTTTCGGCGCAGTCGTGGCCCACAAACTCCAACAACACGCTCAAGCCGCTCCGCCTCCAACGGCTCCACCCGCCGCTGCCTAGTCACTACCAATCCAGCGGGATGCTCAAAAAGTTCGTCCAGCAAGGCCGCAGCGAGTGAAGGGCCGAGGCGTACCCTTAGGGGTACGTTGAGGGTCTGAATGATGCGAGAACGCCGCTGGCGGACTTTTTCAGCATCCCGCGCATGCAACTTCCGGCCTTTTTCTAGGAGATCCCCTCCTTCCTCGATACAATGGTTTCCGATCATAAAAGGGAGCGGCATGTCGGACGACTTCGGCAAAGAACTGTTGATGCTGGGCGGGACCATCGCGGGCTTCGTGGCAGCGTTGCTCACGGTCCTCGAAAAGCTCCTCGACTTCCAGACCCGCATGCACGGCAAGAAAGAGGCGAAGGGATCATCCCGGCCTGAACGAGCCGTCCCCGAATCGACCTCCACGATCGACTTCTTCTCTTCCAAACCCCTGCGCGGATCCTCCTATCTCCTCTTGTATGAAACCAGTGTGATCGTCGCCGCCGGCGTCTTGTTGAACTATGTCGGCCTCACGCTCAGCCGCCATATGGAAAGCATTCTCTTCCTGGATATGACCGGCACGGCCCTGGTCGCATTTCTCTTGGGACCCTGGTGGGGCGCGATCGTCGCGCTGCTCTCGAACTCCGTCGTGAACTGGCTGCTGTATCCGGAAGCCGGCGCCGATGTCGTGATTTTCCCCTGGTCGCTCGTGAATATGACCGGCGCGCTCTTCTGGGGTGTCATGGCGAGGCAACCGGGTTTCCAAAAGTATGTGCGGACGGCCAAGAGTTCAGCACTGGCGCATAGCTGGTTTCTGTTGAGCTTCGGTCTTGTCGGGGCAGTGGTCATGAGCATTCCCGGCACACTCGTGCAGGCGGCGCTGAATGAACGCACCGTCTTCGCGTTGAATCCCGAGGTGGCGGAAGCGCTCAGCGCGCGTGTGATCCAGTGGGAAAGCGTCGTGCGCGGTTCCATTGAAACGATGCTGGGCGTGCAATGGGGAGAGAGCATCAGCTGGTATGTGGTGAACTGGTTCCAGAACATCGTCCGGTACATTCCGGACAAGACCATGAGCGCGGCCATCGCGCTGGTGGTGCTGAAGTACGGCTACCCATTGTTTGAGCAGGAACTGATCCACGGCGGCCCTGAAAAAGAACCGCCCGGCGATGAGCGCGTGCTCCCGTTGGTCCTCGGCCTCCTCTATGCGCCGTCTTACGCAACGCTTATCAGCAGCGAAAGCTATGCCGGCATGCAATTCTGGCCGCTCTGGTCGCTGCCCTGGCTCTTTATTGTGATGGGGTACTTCAAGCTGCGCTATTGGGGGGCGACGGATAAGATGTTGCACGAAGCCCGCCTCGAACGTGCGGAGCGCTATGCCCGCGCGCTGAAACCGATCGGGAAGGAGCCGTCCTATGAATTCTGCCGGCGCCTGACCTTCGTAACGCTCGTCGCCAGCCTTATCTTTGCCCTGTGCCTGCCCATCCTGTTAATGGACTTCTATCGCGTCACCTTCAAATTCTTCTGCGTGGTCTACGGCTTCCTACTCGTCGTCCACCTCATCCGAGTCGCCATCGCCCAGAATATTTCCGTGGCAAGATCGGAGTGAACGGTGACGTGTCGTTCGGATCTCGTCGCTGAACGATTCCCGTTACGCATTGTGCAGCTGCAGGTAGTGCACGATCGCTGAATGGGTGACGAGTCCGATAACCTGCCCCTCCTGCACGACGACCAGGCGGTCCAACCCTTCCTGGCTCATCCGCTGCATCGCCTCTAACACCGGCACGTTCGGTTCAATCGTCAAACCGGGTGACCCGGGACGCATGATCTGTCCAATCTGTTTCCACGCCCAGAGCGGTTGGGATACAGCCTGGACGTCCATCACGGTCACCAGCCCGACCAGATCCCCGTGTGAGACGACCGGGAACCCTCCGTACCCATGCGGGACAAAAAACTGATTCACGGCATCTTCGACCGTGCACTCCGGTGGAATCGACACGACGGTCCGAACCATCAGATCACCAACGGGGACAACGGCCAATGACTGGCGCAAGCGGGCCTGCCGACGACTGGCCAGCGCGGTCGCGAAGAGGAACGTGGCCATGAGGATGACCCAGCTGCCGTCGGAAGCCATCGATCCCTGCAGATCCCCGCTGAGCGCGGCGATGACGACCATCACGCCGGCCAATCCGAATAAGATGCCGAATACCAGCCCGACCCACGAGGCCTGGACGGTGGCCCGATAAAAATCTTTCCCCCAGGCCCAGAGTCCAGCGCGCAACACCCGGCCACCATCCAACGGGAATCCTGGAATCAAATTGAACAGACCGAGTTGGAGATTCACAAACCCCACCAGGCTGCCGAGCATCATCAATCCTCGCCATCCCGTAGCCTCGCCGGCCAATCCGGCCAACTCCACCGTTCCCAGGCACAGCAGCCCGATCGCCACACTCACGGCCGGACCGGCAATGGCAATGAGAAATTCCGCTCGCGGGTGCGGCGGCTCCTCCCGCATGTGCGCGACGCCGCCGAAGATAAAGAGGGTGATCTGGCTGATGGCGATCCGATAGGTCAACGCAACGTAGGCATGGCCCAACTCATGGAGCAGGACAGATCCGAACAGCAACACAGCCGCGACGGCCCCCATAGCCCAGTAGCGCTCTTCGGACAATCCGGGTAGATTGGCCGGCAAATATCCCGAGGCCAGGCTGGAGGTCACCAGGAAAAAGACGAGAAACCAGGACGCATGGACGCGTATGGGAATGCCCAGCGCACGACCGATCTCCCAGGAACCCAGTTGCATACTTGCACCGTAACAGCGAACGGCGCGCGCGGTCAATTTATCTTCACTCGGCTTGAGGTATACTTGTGGCCATGTTACCAAAGGCACTCCCGTGGATACTGAGCGCGCTGCTCATTGGAAGTCTGGAAGCACTTTCGTCTCCCGACTCGATGGCTCAGGTCATCAAATCAGGCCCGCCCTCCTGCCCGGGGATCGCGCTCACGTTCGATCTCTGTCCCGTAAGGAAAAGCCCGGGCTACGATCAGGCGCTGGTCGACTACTTGATCCAACACCAGATTCCTTCCACCTTCTTCATGTCCGGCAAATGGATCGCCAAACACGATGCCGAAGTAGAACACCTGCTGGGAATCCAGTTCTTCGAAGTCGGAACCCACGGCGAGGTGCATGCCCACTTGCCCATGCACAATGCGGAGGAGCAGCAGAAAGAAATTTATGCCCCCGTCAACCTGCTGAGCGAACACTATGCCCATGAAGCCACGCTGTTTCGCCCACCCTATGGCGAATATAACGAGACAACGATAGACGTCGTGAAACTCCTCGGCCTGCGCTTCATACAATGGAGTATCGAATCAGGCGATCCTGACCCGACGCTGACAGCGGACCAAATCCTGGCCCGCATCGAGAAGCGCGCGAAGCCCGGCAGCATCGTGGTGCTGCATGCCAACGGCAA
>CAZXNN010000274.1:0-4848 GCA_964641915.1 uncultured Nitrospira sp.
GGGAGGCGTTACAGAAAGCCCGGGCGCAAGCCAACCACGTCAGTCCCGCCGAGCAACGATATATTGAGGCGCTTGGTAAACGATACAGTGCCAAAGGCGGTTCCCGTGTCGCGCTCGACAAGGCCTATGCGAATGCCATGCGGACAGTCTGGCAGCGGTCGCCGGATGATCCGGATGCCGGGGTCCTCTTTACCGAAGCGTTGATGGATCTGCGGCCGTGGGATTTCTGGGCATCCGACGGACGTCCGCATCCTGGGACCGACGAGATGGTGTTGACGCTCGAAGTGGTTCTTGCCAGACATCCCGATCACCCGGGTGCGTGCCATTACTATATCCATGTCGTTGAAGCATCGCCGAAGCCGGAGCGGGCGCTGGCCTGCGCTGAACGGTTACCCGGCCTCATGCCGGGAGCCGGGCATCTGGTGCACATGCCCGCGCATATCTATCTTCGTCTCGGCAAGTATCACGAGGCGGCGGAAGGTAATGTCCACGCGGTCCATGTCGATAAGGAGTACCTGGCAGGGCGAGCGCCGAGCGGGGACTACGCGGATGGGTACTTCACGCACAATCTGGATTTTCTCTGGGCGTCGCTGATGATGGAAGGGCGTCAGGCGGAGGCGCTGAAGATCGCCCGAGAATTGACGGGGACCATTACCGAAGCGGAAGCGCGAAAGGAAAAGTGGAAAGAATTCTATCTTCCGGCACCGGTGTTCTCGCTGATCCGTTTCGGCCGGTGGGAGGATCTGCTGCGCGAGCCGGTTCCACCGAAGGGACTGCGGGTGCACGAAGGGATGTGGCGGCTTGGGCGGGGACTTGCGTCGGCGGCAGTGGGCAGGGTTCCGGGGGCCGAAGGGGAACATTTTGTGCTGGCCGGCCTGGCGAAGCAGTTCCGCCGTGACCGGAGTCCCGAGGACAAGACTGCGCGGACCATGTTGAAAATTGCAGAGCGGCTATTGGCGGGAGATATTGCCGCTCGCCGTCAGAAGTATGACGAGGCCATCAGGATTTTGCGTGAAGGGGTGGCATTGGAAGAATCGCTACCCTATACGGAGCCTCCCTATTGGCCGATTCCCCTGCGGCACTATCTCGGAGCGACGTTGTTGACGGCCGGCCGGCCATCAGAGGCCGAACAGGTCTACCGGGAGGATCTTCACCGTCATCCGCAGAACGGGTGGAGTCTTTGGGGATTGACCCAGAGCCTGCGCGCCCAGCATAAAGGGGGCGATGCGGACAAGGCCGACGCCCAGTTCAAGTCGGCCTGGACCCATGCCGATGTCACACTGCAGGCGTCACGATTTTGATCTAGGCTGTCTGGAGCGGGGAGCGATGTGATTTATTGTAGGAGTACGGTCGACGGGCAGGTCAAGGTGGCCTGGACCTATTGGAGCTCTGCCGAGACGGCATCACGAGTTTAATTGAGGCGGACGGGAGCGGAGGAGCAATGCGATTCATAGTGGGTGTCATGGGGCCGGCCAAGGCGAAGAGGAAAGATCTGGATAACGCGCGCGTACTGGGGGAATTTATCGCACGGCGAGGCTGGGTGGTGCTCACCGGCGGTCGGGATGTCGGCGTAATGGATGCCGCCTGCGAAGGGGCCAAGCGAGTGGGAGGGAGTCTGACAGTTGGGATTATGCCCACGGCCAAGGACAAGGTGTCTCGTCACGTGGATGTGCCGATCATCACGGAAATGGGCAGCGGTCGGAACAACATTAATGTACTCACGAGCGATGTCGTTGTAGCCTGTGGGCTGGGCGGTTCAGGAACGGTGTCCGAGGTAGCGTTGGCGGTGAAGGCTGGGAAACCGGTCATTCTCGTGGAAGCGTCACCGGCTGACGTGGCGTTTTTTCGCAAGCTCGGCAAGCGGTTGGTGTCTGCTGCGTCCTCACCGGAAGAGGCGATCGAGCTGATCATGAAACAGATGGGGGGCGGGAAGCGCCGACCCAAACCGGAAGAACCGACGGAGTATGCCGATCTGGATTTATGAGGATCGGCTATGGAGCAAGAATACCGGAGAGGTCGCTTTTTTCAACCAACACCCCGCTATTGTCAAAGGGAAGCCGGCCATCTTTCAGATGCAGCACGCCGCTGATCTCGTAGCCCAGGGCCTGGACTTTTCGTAACCCGAGCACCTGTCGCACAACATCGAGGGTAGACGTCGTCGTTTCAATCGTCACGACACTCTCGCTCAAACGTGGGACGGTGAACGCCTGGTTCCCGAGCCCGCGGGCCAACCGCTTGCCATTCAAATCCACCCGGACATCCATGCCGGTCACCTGCAGCTCGTAGTCGTTTGGGTTCCGGACGCGGAGATCGATCTTGAGCCGCTGCTCGAACGGTGTGCTATCCAGAGGAGTGATATTGGTGACCAGTACTTCCGGTATTTCTCCCTTCACAAACCAGGAGACGCAACCGGACAGTGCGGCGAGAGTGACCATGACGAGCAGAAGTTTCGAGAGCTGCATGGGGGACATCATACCCGAAAATCCACTGGAAGCCGAGCGCCGTAGTACACTGTAAGAATTTCGTGTCAGACTCGACTGACCGCAAAGGAGGGTCTTCCCTATGACAAGACGGAATTTCGGACAAGCAGCATTGGCAGGAGTTGTTCTCGTCATAAGCATGGGTCTCAGCCTGATCCAGCCGGCGCGCTCGGCCGCGATTGCTCCGGCCAAGGCCTATTTTGCCGGCGGGTGCTTCTGGTGCATGGAGGAAGCCTTTGAGAAAGTCGACGGTGTCCTCTCGGCGGTGTCCGGCTACATGGACGGAACCCTGGCCAATCCGACCTATGAGCAGGTGTCAGCCGGCGGGACCGGGCATGCGGAATCGGTTGAGGTGACCTACGATCCAGCCAAAGTGAGTTACGAGATGCTGTTGGATGCGTTCTGGCGCAATGTGGATCCATTGACCCCGAATGCCCAATTCTGTGACCATGGCAATCAGTATCGGGCCGCGATATTTCCTTCGACTCCCGAAGAACAGAAATTGGCAGAGACCTCGAGAAAGCGGCTTGGAGAGTCAAAAAAGTTTCACAGCCAGATCGTGACGCAGATTGTGGCGGCCACAGCATTTTATCAGGCCGAAGAGTATCATCAGGATTTCTACAAAAAGAATCCCGTTCGTTACAAATTCTACAAATTCAATTGCGGGCGGGCCCAGCGGTTGGAAGAGGTCTGGGGGAGATAAAGAATGGCCGTGCGCCCTTCAGATACGCTCGAACGGCTGATCAAGGGAATTGTGGTGTTGAACGGACTCCATGCCGTCGATCATGTCCTGCGCGGTGATTTCCATTGGCCAATCGATGACCAGTCGATCGGCTTCATCGTCGTGATCGCTTCGATCTATCTCGTGTTAGGGCTGGGCTTGATCGGTTACCGACGAGGAACAGTAGGTCCGAGATTCTGGGCCGGTATCGGGTTGAGTGGATTGGCCTTTGGCTGGCTCTCACATTTCAGTCCTTTCACGGACCAGCCCGTAGCCGTCATTTTTCATGCCTATCACGCTCCTGTGATGGGTGGGATTGCCGTGGCGCTTCTCATACTATTGATGCTCGTGGTGCTCGTGGCGACCGTCCAGGCCTTTGTCTATTGGGGCATGGCCAAGAGTGAGAGGGCAAAAGTCCTGCCGTAGTTCTCTTGCCGAGAAATGGTCACGATTGTTCGATCTGCGCATCTTCATCGCAGGATCCATTGAGATAAAGCTTGAATGTCTTCAGTGAGTTGTAAATCGATCTGGGCGGCACGGCTCTTGAGGAGATACTTCGGTAACCAGGGTCCACCCCAGCTGAATGGGTCGGCCAGGTTACTGCGTGACTACTCCAATCTCCATACAGCGGTTTCGCCCCTCCGTTGGGTTTCTGCGCAACGCGGGGATTCTTGTGTTGGCCATGGCGATGGTCGGGGCGATTCCTGTTCCTACAAAGTCGGATTTCGACGGGCGCCCGCGATATGACACACAGGAAATCCGACGGGCGATCGCATTCTACGCGAAGCGGTACCGACTTGATCCGGCGCTCTTGCGTGCGGTCATTAAGACGGAGTCTGATTTTCGTCCGGACGCGGTCTCTCGGAAGGGAGCGGTCGGGCTCATGCAATTGACTCCCGAGACCGCTGCCACATTACGCGTGGGAGACCTCCACGATCCCATTCAGAATATCGGTGGTGGCGCGAAGCAGCTGCGGCATCTGCTGAATCTCTATGACGGGGATCTTTCGCTGACGCTGGCCGCCTACAATGCCGGAGTACATCGGGTAAAGGGCGGCCGGATTCCACGTATTCGCGAAACCCGGCACTATGTGCGCAAAGTGCTCAAGAACTACGAAAGGTATCGATCCAGAAGTCCACAAGCGACTCCGCCGGATCATTCAGCCAAGTCTTCTCCACCGCCCTCTGCATTGTAGGAAACTGTTCTGAAATAGGGGAAAGGGAATGTGCGGTGCTCCAAGTGATTCCTTGTCAGAGGTACCGATGAAGTTGGGCCCTAGCAGAGTGATGTCAACGGGGCGTTATCGTGCTTTCATCACCAATGTCCGAAGCCGCTCCCGCTGGGCCATGGTAATATCGATGAACTCCAGCCCGAATTCCTTGTGATCGATCCAGCGAACGAGGGCTTGATTGATGCGCAGCGGCCATTGATGATCGGGCAGGAAAAGAGACAGTCGCAGGATCATCCCGATCTCGAGAGGGATTGACGAACTCGCGCGACAGCCACTTGCGGATATATCGAGTAGCGTGGCTTCACCCTCGAATTCGTCTTCGCCGAAGAAGAACAGCCGGCAGGAGAGCAGCATCCGCCTCCCTCGCCGATCCTTGTGGTGATCGCTTGCCGGCTCCTGGTTCGCGGGCGGTTGTG
>CAZXNN010000275.1:0-4848 GCA_964641915.1 uncultured Nitrospira sp.
TGATGATGCGGATCTCGATATGGCCGTACATAGGGCCAGTCTGTCGGCTTTTAGCAACGCAGGGCAGCGATGCGCCGCCGGGAGCCGTATTCTTATATTCGAGGGCATATATGAGGCGTTCGTCGAGAAACTTGTTGCCAAGGCGACGTCGCTCAAGCTTGGAGTCGATCAAGGATGCGATCTCGGCCCGGTTATCACGGCTCAGCAGCAATCGAAGATTCTCGCGGCGATTGAGCGGGCAAGACAGGCCGGTGGCAGAGTGCTGTGTGGAGGCAAGGTCCCCGGTACAGAAAAGCTGCGGAACGGATTTTACATCGAGCCGACACTGATTGACGGCCTGCCCGATGACGCAGAAATGTGCATCCGTGAAATGTTCGGCCCGGTCGCGAGTATGCAGCGGGTGCGTGACGTAGCGCATGCACTACAGGTTGCAAACGCCTCAGAATATGGTTTGACGGCTGCCATTCACACCAGGAATGTCGACCGGGCTATGTGGTTCGCCCAACGTGTAAGAACGGGCGTGGTCAATATCAACATTGGAACATTTGGCAGTGAACCGCATATGCCGTTCGGGGGATTTCGCGCATCCGGAAACGGCACCCGGGAGCCTGGAGTTGAAGCGTTGGACGTCTATAGTGAACTCAAAAATATATCATTCTTGGTTCGCGACGCATTGATCTAAGTGAGGCTCAGTTATGATTCTCTTCCGGGGTGAAGATTGTAAGGTCTGCCGTGAAAATAGATAAAGTCGAAATGTTGCATGCAGATGCCGGTTGGCGGCCGTGGTCGTTCGTCAAGATTACGACGAATGACGGGCTTATTGGATGGAGTGAATGCACTGATTCGCACGGCTCCCCTCTGGGAATGGAGGGAGTTGTGAAAGATCTGTCGCCTTTGTTGGTCGGGCAGGATCCGGGGAAAATCGAAAGACTCTGTTCGGACATGCATGCTCGCACGCGCCAAAGTCCAGGTTCAGTCATTCAGAAGGCGATAGGCGGAATCGAAAATGCTTTGTGGGATATCAAAGCCAAGGCCTTGGATGTCCCCGTCTACGAACTTTTTGGCGGGCCGGTTCGCGAGAAAATTCCGCTCTATTGGTCTCATTGCGGAACGTCACGTGTTCGCGCCTGGGATTTGGTAAAAAAGCCCGCAATTAGATCGCTCGAGGATGTGAAGGCATTTGGTGCGGAGGTGCGTGCGTCTGGCTACAAGGCCCTCAAGACGAATATTGCGATTCTCGGCGAGAACCCGCATGTTTTCATGCCGGGGTTTTTCAAGAGCCCGGGCGGTCCCGAGTTGAATGCCGATCGCGGTATTCTGTCGGCGGTTGATCGGTGGGTTGGGGCATTACGGGACGCAGTGGGGGATCAGGTCGACATTGCCCTCGATCTGAATTTCAACTTCAAGACAGAAGGCTATATTAAAATCGGGCGAGCGCTCGAACAATACGGTCTCTTGTGGCTCGAGATTGATTCCTACGACCCCGAAGCGCTGCGCCAGATCAAAGAGTCCGTGCGGACGCCGGTCGCATCTTGCGAGAATCTGTACGGGCTGCGCCAATACCGCCCGTTTTTTGTGAGTCACGCCATGGATATCGCATCCATAGATGTGATTTGGAACGGATTCTCCGGTTCCAGGAAAATAGCTGACATGGCAGAACTCTATGAAATGAATGTGTGCCCGCACAATTATAACGGCCATTTGTCGACGTTTATCAGCATGCAATTTTGCGCGCTGGTGCCGAATCTCCGGTTTGCGGAAATTGATGTGGATGATGTGCCGTGGCGGGATGAGCTATTCACCCACTCCCCTGAAGTCGAAAATGGATACCTAAACGTGCCGACGAGGTCCGGCTGGGGCGCGGATGTGAACGAAAAGACTTTGGCTAAACATAAATGGCCCAGATGACAGCGTGCGAACGTGTTGCCGTGCTTGGGCCCGGAGCGGTCGGTGGTCTGCTCGCGGCGTTGTGTTGGAAGGCCGGATATGACGTGTTGTGCATTGGACGAAAAGAATCCGTCCGTCCAATCCAACAGGATGGAATTCCGGTCGAGAGCCCTGTCTATGGAAATTTTATCGCCCGACCACGGGCGAGTGAAGAGTTCGTCGGTCCGGTCGATGTTCTCTTTATTACGGTCAAATCTCCGCACTTATCCAACGCGATAGGACGGCTCGCCGTCGGGCAAGTGGGAAATGCGGTGGTGGTTCCCTTGTTGAACGGCGTCGGCCATCGGGAGGTTATTCGAGCGCGTCTCGGGTCTTGCGTCGCGGTCGGTACGATTGGCTTGGTCGAGGCTATTCGTGAGGAGGATGGCCGCATTCGCCATCATTCGAAAGGCTACCCGCATATTGATATCGCGTCTGACCATGATATCGCGCCGAGCGATTTGGATTGTGTCGCGAAGATGATTCAAAAAGCGGGTATCCCGACGTCCGTGCATCGAACTGAAGCGGAGGTGATCTGGGGGAAGCTCGTTCGACTGAGCGCCGTCGCATCTTTAACCGCCGCGTTTCAAGAGCCCCTGGGGGCCATTCGCTCTGATCCTGAAAAAAGAGTGCTGCTGGAGGAAACCGTTCGTGAAGCGGCGTCGGTGGCTTCCTATGACGGGGTGGACATCGATCCCGGGAAGGTGATCGCCCAAATCGAGTCGTTTCCTGCCAGGCTCACGACCTCGCTCCAACGGGATATTGCCGGGGGTCATTCGTCTGAAGTGGAGTCGATTACGGGAGGGGTCATACGCCTGGCGAATTCGTATGGCATTGCAGTTCCGGCACACGTGCGACTGTATGCAATGATTACCGGGCGTTTCCGCCATGCTGCGATTGTTGGCGAGCGTAGTATGTCGTGATGGCTTCCGTGAATGCACCCTTACACATCATGGGGATTGTCGGGATTCGGTCTGGCTCGAAAGGAGTTCCTGACAAGAATATCCGTCCGTTGGCGGGAAAGCCCCTCGTCGGGTGGATTCTTGATGCTGCGAGTAAGTCGAAATACCTGAGCCGCACGGTTGTTTCAACCGATTCTGACGCGTATGCGGCGATTGCCAAGTCATACGGTGCGGATGTCCCGTATCTTCGCCCGGCTGAACTCGCCGCCGACGACTCTCCGGAATATGAATATGTGAAGCATATGGTGGAGTGGCTGGAACGGAATGAGGGATATCGTCCGGACATCGTGGTTCGCATGATGGCAACGGTTCCATTGCAATCAACGCAGGACATCGACGCCGTCATCCGCACACTTCTTGACGATCCTAAAGCGGATTCGGCCGTCGCGATTGCCGAAGCGCGCCAACATCCCATGAAAGCGCTCAAGCTCGTCGAGGACGGAGACGGCGGCAAGAAGCTTGTCTCATATTTTTCTGAATCCGGACGCGAGGTCACTCCGATTGCCAGGCAGGGGTATGAAAAGGCGTACTTTCGGGCCAACATCATCGGATGTCGGCGACGGGTTATCTTTGAGACGAATTCTTTGACCGGGGATCTTGTGCGCCCCCATATCATTCCTCAGAATCGCGCGGTCGATATCGATAACGAAATAGATTTTTATGTGGTCGAGCACCTTCTGCGGTCATTGTCCCAGTCAAAGCATTAGTGTGTATATGGTCACGCGGCATCGGCAGTTGCAGCGTGTCATTTTCAGGAGTTAAGCATGGGCGAACAAGTCACTCATAGTGTATCGGAGGCGGTTGAATCAACGACGGCAGGTATCGAGCTGTCCTACTTTGAGAAGGCTGCGTTTGATATCGTACTGCAAGCCTCCGCTCCGCCGAGGCCGAAAGCCGAGTTGTTTGCCCAGATGGCGCGTTTTAATGCGTTGTATATGGTCGCACGCGCCGGCTCCGGGCATTTGGGGAGCAGCTTTTCCAGTCTTGATATCGTTGCCTGGCTGTACCTGAACGTGTTGCAGCCAGAGGATCGATATTATTCTTCCAAAGGGCACGACAGTCCCGGTTTATATGCGACTCAGGCCGCATTGGGAGTTATTCCGTTCGAGAAAATTCACGGGCTGAGGCGCTTCGGCGGTTTGCCCGGCCATCCGGATGTACAGACTCCCGGAGCGTACACAAATACAGGCTCTCTGGGGATGGGGGTATCCAAGGCAAAAGGATTTCTCTTTGCCGACAAGTTTTTGGGGCGGTCCAACGGGAGAGTCTTTGTCCTTACCGGTGACGGTGAATTGCAGGAAGGGCAGTTCTGGGAGTCGCTCATCAGCGCTTCGCGACGGCGGGACGGGCGTCTGGCGGTTATTGTTGATCATAACAAGATTCAATCAGATACCTATGTTACCGATGTCAGTGATTTAGGTGATCTTGAAGCAAAGTTCAGCGCATTCGGCTGGGATGTGGTCCGGTGTAATGGCCATGATGTGATTTCCCTTGAGAAGGCGTTTGCCGTACCTATGGAGGGGAAGCCCAGAGTGATTATCGCAGACACGATTAAAGGGCGCGGCGTGTCGTTTATGGAGCACACGGCGATGTCCCAGACCCAAGAATACTATCGGTATCATTCAGGAGCTCCGACGCCAGAGGATTACTGCAAGGCATCACAAGAATTGCTGGCCGATATCCGGACTCGATCCAGCCTATTGGGGATCGCTCCGCCGGCAGTTGGTGAAGTGATCGTTCAGCCAATGAGTCTGCCGGCTGCTTCAGAGCGGATGATCCCAGCCTATGCGGCTGCAATTCTGGAAGAAGGGCACTCTAATCCTCATGTGGTCGCATTAGATGCGGATCTTGTGCTTGATACCGGTCTGATTCCTTTTAAGAGTGAACTTCCAGGGCAGTTTATCGAGTGTGGAATCGCTGAGCAGGATATGGTGTCTCAGGCCGGTACGATGGCGTTGAG
>CAZXNN010000276.1:0-4827 GCA_964641915.1 uncultured Nitrospira sp.
ATGAAAGGCCGAGAGCCAATGGCTTACGCATGATGGGACTCATCCTCCGATGAAAGCGGAATTGGGGGCTCCTCAAGAACAGCGGCTTCGGATGTCCGACGCTGGGTCAACCGGCGGGTCACCACGTAAAACAGCGGCACGAAGAAGATCGCCAGGAACGTCGCCGCGAGCATCCCGCCCATGACGCCCGTTCCGATTGACTGGCGGCTTGATGCGCCGGCGCCCCGCGCCACCACAAGCGGAATCATCCCAAAGATAAACGCCATTGACGTCATGATGATCGGACGGAACCGGAGCTTCGCTGCTTCCATCGCCGCCTCGATCAACGGGCGGCCCGTTTCATAGCGCGTATTGGCAAACTCGACGATCAGAATCGCGTTCTTCGCCGAAAGCCCGATCAACGTCACCAGTCCGATCTGGAAATAGATGTCGTTTTCAAACCCGCGCAGGAAGACGGCGGTGAGGGCGCCGAAGATTGCGAAGGGCACGGCCAGGATCACGGCAAAGGGGACGACCCAGCTCTCGAACTGCGCGGCCAAGACGAGGAACACCATCAGAAGCCCGACGGCAAAGACTACGCCGGACTGTCCTCCCACCCGCCGCTCCTGAAACGAAATATTGCTGTAATCGATCGAATATCCCTGGGGCACAAGGACCTCTTTCCCGACCCGATCCAAGGCTTCGAGGGCCTGTCCCGAGCTGAAACCCGGCGCCGCCGCACCCAGCACCAGCGCCGTATTGTAGCCGTTGAAGTGATTCACCGGATCCGGCCCGCTCTGATACTCCGTCGTCACGACCGTATCGAGCGTGATCATGTTCGTGCCTTGCGGTGTTTGCGCACGCACATAGATCTTCGACAAATCCTGGGGCGTGGCGCGATAGTCGGCTTCCGCCTCGGTCTGCACATGATACACGCGGCCGAATTTCACGAAATCGTTGATATAGAAATTGCCGAAGTAGGCCTGCAGCGTATCGAAAATGTCGGAAATCGGAATCCCCAGGGCCTTCGCCCGTTCCCGATTCACATTCACGTACAGCCGGGGAGAAGAGACACGGAAATTCGTCCCGACCCGGCCGATCGCCGGCTCCTTCTGCGCCCGTTCGACGAACTGCTGGGCCACTGCGGCGAACTTCTTAAAGTCCCCGCTGTTGGGGTCTTGCAGCTGCGCGGAGAATCCCCCGACCGCCCCCACGCCGCGAATAGCCGGCGCATTGAAGGCCAGGATGAGCGCTTCAGGAATTTTTGCAAACTCTGCATAGGCCGCTCCGACCAGCGCCTTCGCATGATTCTGCGGCTCGGGGCGCTCGTCCCAGAGCGCGAGGGGCACAAACATGGTTGCCGCATTCGGCCCGCGTGTGCCGAACACAAAGTTCTGGCCGGACAAGGCATCGGTTGAGTGGACCGCCGGATTGGCCTGAAAATAGCGCTCGATCCGTTCGAGCACCGCGTCGGTTCGCTGCTTCGACGCGCCGTCCGGCAACTGCGCCACCACGATGAAATAGCCCTGGTCTTCTTCCGGAAGAAAGCTTTTTGGTAGGGCCTTGAACAGCCCCGTCGAGACGACCAGCAGCACGCCGAAGAGCAGCATGACGAGCACCGGGCTCGCCAGGAACGAGCCCACGATCCGTGAAAATCCGCGCTGCGTGCGGCCGAAGTTGCGATCGAAAAAAGCCCAGAATCCTCCGCGCGCCTCATGCTGCGGGAGCAGCACCATGGCGCACAAGGCCGGGCTCAGCGTCAGCGCCACAAACCCCGACACGGTCACCGAGATGGCGATCGTCGCAGCGAACTGTTTGTAGAGCGCGCCGGTGATCCCGCCGACAAACCCGACCGGCACAAAAACCGACACCAACACCAGTACGATCGCAATGATCGGGGAGGTGACCTCGCTCATCGCCCGCTTCGCGGCCACCTTCGCCGAGACACGGTCTTCGCGCATGTGGCGCTCGACGTTTTCGACCACGACGATCGCGTCATCCACCACGATTCCAATGGCCAGCACCATCCCGAAGAGCGTGATGGTATTGATCGAGAAGCCCAGCGCATAGAGCCCGATAAAGGTGCCGATCAACGACACCGGCACAGCGACGGTCGGGATGATCGTGGCCCGCCAACTCTGGAGAAACACATAGACCACGAATACGACCAGCACCATGGCCTCCGCCAGGGTCTTGACCACTTCCTTGATCGACACTTCGATAAACCGCGTCGTGTCATAAGGAATGTCGTAGGACACGCCGGGCGGAAAGTTCTTGGTCAACTCGTCCATCTGCGCGCGCGTCCGCCGCACCGTATCGAGCGCATTGGCCCCCGGCGAGAGAAATGTCAGAATGAAAGTCGTGGGGGTGCTGTTCCAGCGGCCCTCCAGCGAATAGGACTGCGCGCCCAGCTCGATGCGGGCGACGTCCTTGAGCCGCACCGTGGAGCCGTCCGGCAGCGCGCGCACGATCAACTCCTCGAAATCCTTCACATCGGTCAGTCGGCCTTTCGAGATGATCGGGATCGTCAGCTCGGTACCCTTCGGCGCCGGTTCCCGCCCGATGGTTCCGGCTGGATAGTCGCGATTCTGTTCGCGGATGATCGCGGCAATGTCGCTCGGAATCAGGCCCAGCTTCGCCATCTGCGGCGGATTGAGAATGACACGCATACTGTAATTCTGCTGGCCGAAGACCAGCGCGTCGCCCACGCCCCTGACCCGCTTCAGATCATCGACTACACGTAGCGTCGCATAATTCGAGAGAAACACCGCGTCATGGCGGGGGTCGGTGGACTTCAGCACGATGACCGCCACGAGGTCGGGAGACATCTTCTTGACGGACACACCCTGCCGGATGACTTCCGTCGGCAGCTGCGGCTCCGCCAGCTTTTCACGGTTCTGAGTTTGCACCTGGGCGATGTCGGGATCCGTCCCGATCTCGAACGTCAGCTTGATGGTCACATGCCCATCGTTGCTGCTGGTCGACTCGAAATAGAGCAGATTGTCGATGCCGGGAAGCGTCACTTCGATAGGCCTGGCCACCGCCTCGGCGGCGACTTCCGCGCTGGCACCCGGATAGTCGGCATCGATCTGGACGACTGGTGGCGTGATTTCAGGAAACTGCGCGACCGGCAGGAACTGCTGGGCGAGGAGGCCCATCACGACAATGATGATGGAGACCACCGACGCGAGAATCGGCCGGTCGATAAAGACGTGCGACGTCACAATCTATCCTTGTTTGGGAGTGGGGGGCACGGGATCCGCCGCCGGCACCGCCGTCGATTTCCACGGCACGGCCTTCACCGGAGCGCCCGGACCGATGGTCATCAACCCGTTGACCACAACACGGTCTCCGGCTTTCAACCCGCCGTCGATCATCCATTGATCGCCCTTCCACGTGGAAGCGACGACGTCGCGGATCTGGACCTTCTCATCCGGACCAACCACATACACGAAGGGCCCTTGTGGCCCCTGCAGCACGGCTCGTTGCGGGATCAGGATGGCATCTGTCTTCGTGTCTCCCGTAAAGCGAACCTTTACGAACTGCCCTGGCAGCAGGGAACGATCCGGATTGGGAAAGGTGATCCGGGTCTGGCGGGAGCCGGTCTCGCTTCGCAACCCCGGCTCAAGCAGATCCAGCACGCCTTCATGCGGATAGGCCGTGTCATCCATCATTGTGAGGCGGCCCCGCAGTTGATAGACGCCCGGATGGTGAATTTTCTTCGACTCGATGTCGCGCCGCCGCTTCAGAATAAAGCTTTCCGGCACATTCACGACTACAAACATCGGATCGACGCGATGGACCACCGTCAGCAAATCGGTTTGCGCCGACACGAGCCGTCCCTCGTAGTAACGGCTCCGCTCAATCAGTCCGCTGATAGGCGCCGTGATGAGCGTGTTGTCCAAATCGAATTGGGACTTGATGAGATCCGCCTTGGCCCCCTGGAGGGCGGCTTTCGCAGAAAGCTCTTGCGCCACGGCATCATCGACATCCTTCTGGCTGACGGCTTGTTCGGCGAGCAGCGGTTTCACCCGCTCCAGATCCTGTTTCGCCTGGACCAGCTTGGCCTCTGCCTGAGCGATCTTGGCCTTTGCACTGGCAGCAGCAGCCTGGAAGGGCACCGGATCGATCTGATACAGCCGGCTCCCTTTTTTGACGTCCCGGCCTTCGGGGTAGAGCACCGCTTTGAGCAAGCCGGTAACCTGAGAGCGGATCTCGACCGGGCGGGAGGCTTCCGCCTGGCCGATGAATTCCGGCTCATCGGGAATGGTTTGTGTCATCACGGTGATGACCTCGACCTGAGCCACCGGCGGCGCCGGCGCTGAACCGGCGTCCTGCTTGCAGCCGGAAACCATGATCCACGATGAGATGACCGCCAGGACGATGAATCGGACAAATAATATGGGTGATGGAGCAGAAACATTCATATTGAAGATCCCCTACCTACAGAGTCGCTGGGAGTCAGTCTACCTGTTCCCTCTCCTGTTTCTCTACCACCTCAATGCCGTAGGTCGGCATGCGATCTTTACGATTGCGGAAGCCCTTAGACTCACATATTCTTGGCCCTCGGGCAATCGACCCGCTTTGCCGGCCGCCCCGCAGGGAGTTAGGTACGCTCGTACAATGAAACATGCCTTTGAGTATGCCCTTGTCCGTTTCGCCGATCTGCTGTTCCAGGTGTTGCCACGCTCATGGGCCATCGGGCTGGGCGAACAGCTCAGTCTGGGCATCGCGCACATCATCACCAAACGGCGCGATCTCGTCCTGCACAATCTGGCCCTGTCGTTTCCCGAAAAGTCTGAGGCCGAGCGCGCGCACATTGCCCGGGAGGTCTGGCGCAATCTCGGC
>CAZXNN010000277.1:0-4826 GCA_964641915.1 uncultured Nitrospira sp.
TCGGCTTCTTCAGCCTTCTTCTTGATATCGGCCAACACTTTGGCCTTGCCTTTGATGGTGACGTACTGTGGTTCGAAATCATGTTCGAGATCGACGCCCAACTTACTTGTCGGGAGGTCTTTGATATGGCCGACCGAGGCCATCACGGTATACCCGCGGCCCAGATATTTCGTAATCGTTCTCGCCTTGGTCGGCGACTCAACGATGATCAACGATTTCGCCATAACATCTCCCTATTCAGCACACACGCCTTCCCATCACGTACCAAACTTTTCAACATCCTGCAACTGGAATACACTCGCCCACAGGTTAGCGGCGCAGGTATTGCGGACCGGGTAGCTGTCGCACATAACCGCGAAGCTCCAACGCCAGCATTGTCGCAGTGACCTGCGCGGCACTGAGTCCGGTCCGATCAATCACGGCATCAACCGATTGCGCCTCGTGAGAAAGCACCTCATAGATACGCTGTTCGTCCGGTCCTAATTCTCCAAGCGCCGACGAGGCCGTCTCCCCAATCATCAGACGGACACGAAGTGCAGGCTCAACTTGCGGCAGCAACTCTCCAATCATATCCGCCCCGCACTCGATCAATCGCGCACCCTCCTTGATCAATCCGTTCGACCCGCGGCACCGTGCTTCCTTGACAGACCCCGGAAGGGCAAACACATCGCGCCCCTGCTCCAATGCGAGTTTGGCGGTAATGAGCGATCCGCTGTTCATCGCCGCCTCCGCCACGAGCACTCCGACGGACAGGCCGCTGATGATCCGATTCCGCCTCGGAAAATGATGACTCTGAGGCGGAGCACCTACCGGAAGCTCCGCCAGCACAGCCCCATGCTCCTCAATCGCTTTCCTCAACCGATCATGCTCCGGCGGGTAGGTCTGATCGACGCCGCAGCCGAGCACGGCTATGGTACGGCCCTTCCCCGCCAACGCGCCGCGATGGGCCGCAGCATCGATTCCCCGCGCCATCCCGCTGACAATGGTCCAGCCGCCTCGGGCTAACTCTTGGGCAATCTCTTCCGTAATCGCCTTCCCCGAGGCGGTCGCAGACCGCCCTCCGACAATCGCCAGAGCCATCCCATCTTGTTCCTGAAGCGAACCCGTGTAATACAGCAATGGCGGCGGATCGGGAATGGCCTTCAGCCGCTTCGGATACGAGGGATCGGTCAGCGTGATGACCTGAATCGCAAGCCGTTCAACCAGCTTCACTTGGCGATCGATCAGATGACGGACCTTGAGATCGGCTCCCCGCCTGATCATCTCTGCGAGTTCAGCGCTGCACCCGACGCGTGTCAGGTCCTCTGGGGAGGAGGTCAACACACCTGCCGGAGTCCCGAACGCCTGCACCAATTTGAGAACGGTGCGGTCACCGACTCCGTCGATCGACTGGAGAAGCAGCCAGGATGTGAGCTGAATGGAATCCATGGGACGGCCCTGCGCGGGAGAGCTTGCGTGAGGCAGAATGCACGTGCGTGGCAGGGACGCGCGCGCCCCTGCCCCCCACGACCGGACTAGGACTACATATTGCTCGGCCCGCTGCCCTGCCTACAAAGCAACGAGGTCATACTGTTCAAGATGCAGCTGACTGTCCGGGGTGATGATGATCTTCGCCGAACATTCCCGCTCCAGCATCTCGAGGCCTTGACGCTCTTCATCTTGGAGCAGCCCCACAACAGTGGGATGAGCCCCGATGACGATCCGCTGACTCTCTCCCGATTCACCGATTTTCCGAATCTCCCGGAAAATCTCGTAGGCGACCGTCGTTGGAGATTTGGTATAACCGCGACCTTCGCAGTAGTGACAGGGCTCGGACAAAGACCGAAGAAGATCTTCGCGGACACGTTCACGGGAAATCTCAATCAGCCCAAGGTCCGAAATCCGGGAGATCCTGGTTCGCGCTTTGTCCGATGCCATGGCATCGACCAGCGCGTGATAGACCTTGTCCCGGTTCTTTTCCCGTTCCATGTCGATAAAGTCGACGATGATAATGCCGCCGATCCCACGCAGCTTCATCTGATAGGCCACTTCTTTGGCGGCCTCAAGATTATTGCGAAGAATCGTCTCTTCCTGATCGCGCTTGCCGACAAACCGCCCCGTATTGACGTCGATGACCGTCATGGCCTCGGTATGATCGATCACCAAGTGCCCCCCGGATTTCAGCCACACCCTCCGGCTCGTCGCGCGAGTGATCTCTTGCTCGATGCCCAGATGATCGAAGAGGCTTTCATCCTTGTCATAGAAATGAATGCGGGAGGTCTGCTCCGGAGAAAACCGCTGCACGAAGTCTCGAACGGCATCATACTCCTGACGTGAATCGATCCACAGGCGATCCACTTTCCGCCCGAACAAATCGCGCACCACGCGAAAACTGAGGCTCAAATCAGTATGCAACAACGCCGGCGCACCCAGCTTTTCTCGATTGGTCAGGATGTCTTGCCACAGCACGTGCAAAAAGTCGACGTCGGACTTCAGTTCTTCCTCTTTGACACCTTCACTTACCGTGCGCACGATGTAGCCGCACCCTGGGCGGCGGACCCGGCGCATGATGTCTTTCAATCGGGCACGTTCCTCGTCCTTCGCGATCCGACGAGAGACTCCGATATGCTCGACATTCGGCATGAAGACCAGATACCGGCCGGGGAGCGAGACATAGGTGGTCACTCGCGGCCCCTTCGTCCCGATCGGGCCTTTCGAGATCTGGACCATCAACTCCTGCCCCTCGCTCAGCAACTGCTCGATGGGTTTGGCGCTCTGGCGTTTCGGCCTGAGCATATCCGCATCCTTATCATCATCGTCATCGGTGGCATCCACCAGAGTGTCTCCCGGCTCGGCGTCTTCCGAGAGATCGGACACGTGCATGAACGCAGCCTTTTCCAAGCCAATATCTACGAATGCCGCTTGCATGCCCGGCAGCACCTTCGCGACCTTCCCCTTGTACACATTCCCGACGAAATCCTTGTGTTTGGCTCGATCCCCGAATAAATCCGTGACCACACCGCCATCCAACACCGCCACACGGGTTTCTTCCCGTGCGACCGAAATCGCAATCTCAATTCCCATAACTACTCCTTTAGTCTGCGAGCCTTAGAACGACGCAATGGGCGACAGACGCGGGCACGATGCCCAGGTCCGCCACATCCACCATCCACGCCACATTCCAACGACTCAATCCCATGCCTCAGAACGCTTCACTCATTCACATTGCTTAACACCCGCATCCCTGCTCAATAGAACAAACTCAGCCGTCTCCGTTTGACGTTCAGCAACAATCCCAACGACGCCATGGTCATCACCGTCGCGCTGCCTCCGTAGCTCATCAAGGGCAGCGGAATTCCGACGATGGGGAACATCCCGGCCGTCATCCCGATATTCACCACGACGCAAAAACACAACATGGCGACAATACCGGCGGCGAGCAACGCGCCCAATTGATCTTTCGCTTTCGAGGCGATCTCCAAAGAGAGCCAGATCAGTGAGACAAACAGCACCAACAACAGCAACACGCCCAGAAATCCCCATTCTTCCGCATAGACGGCAAACACAAAGTCCGTATGGCCTTCCGGGAGGAACTTCAGCTGGCTTTGCGTCCCTCCGTAGAGTCCTTTTCCCATCAATTCCCCGGATCCGATCGCAATTCTGGACTGCAGGGCATGATAGCCCTTCCCTCCCGGATCGTACTCCGGGTCAACGAAGGCCATAATGCGCTGTCGTTGATAATCATGCAAGGACCCCCAGACCCCTTCCCAGGCAAAGGGGAACAACATGACTACAAGAAGAAGGATCACTCCCAGCGCCTTCGACCGCACACCCACCATCAAAAGCATAGCCGCATAGACGGCCACGAAACTCAGTCCGCTCCCCAAATCAGGCTGTTTGAGGATCAACATCAGACCGGGAAACATCAGCATCCCCGGCATGATCACCCGTTGCAACCACCCGACCCGAGGGGTCTTCGAATAGTAGTGAGCCAGGACAAGGATCAATACCAGCTTGGCAAATTCCGACGGTTGAAAACTGAACGGGCCGAGCGCAATCCAGCGTTGCGCCCCCTTGCTCGTTCGCCCCTCAAGCAGCACAAAGGCCAGCATGAGCAGCACGACTCCGTAGAGCGGATAGGCCATCCGTGCAATGCGGTGATAGTCCGACACCAGCATGAACACGAAGGCCGCGCTACCCATGAGAATCCAGGCAATCTGCTTAATGTAATAGGGCGCGAGGCCGGTCTGCTGGCTATGGGTGACGCTGTGAATCGACAGGACGCCGATCCCAAGGATGGCCAGCACCAAGGCCAGAAAACGATAGTCGAAACTATCGAGGCCGCGGTTGTCGGTTAGACGATCAATCATAACAATTCACACGTCACACGCAGCATGCGTACCTTCGCCTGCACTACGATTGCGGGGCAACCGCCGGCTCTTGAGCGCGCAGCTTCATATAGGTCTCAATCACTTCTTTGGCCAGCGGCGCCGCCGCCGACCCGCCATGCCCCATATGTTCCGCCAGCACCGCCACGGCAATCTTCGGAGCATCGACCGGCGCAAATGCCACGAACCAGGCATGATCTCGAAACTTCTTGGGAATGTCTTTCTCCGCCTTCTTCTCTTTCCCCAAGGCCGCGACTTGTGCCGTCCCGGTTTTGCCTCCAATCGTCACGATCGAAGATTTTGCACGCGTTGCCGTCCCTTCCGTCACAACGGCCGCCAATGCCTCTTTAATGATCCGGAAGGTTTCCGGTTTCGCATGCGCTTTCCCTCGGGCCACCGCCGGCATTTCCCGGAAATTTCCGGTGGTGCGATCCATGATGGCCTGCACCAGACGCGGGC
>CAZXNN010000278.1:0-4807 GCA_964641915.1 uncultured Nitrospira sp.
GCAGGCCTTCTCCCTGTTCGATGCCACAGCGTTGCCGGGTTTTTCTCACGAGGCCTTGTGGCAACACGGGCTGAAAACCGGCGGCTATGCGAAGGCGATCGCAAAGGAAGAGCGCGTCCCCCAGGCCATGATCGACGATGCCTTCACGGCGGGACTGTTGCACGACATCGGCATGCTGGTGTTGGCGAGTAACATGCCTGAAGGATACAAACAGGTATTGGGACTTCAGAAGGATAAGGGTCTGCTCGACTGGCAAGCGGAGCAGGAGGTGTTCGGCGTGACCCATGCCGAAGTCGGTGCCTATCTGTTGGGACTCTGGGGAGTCGGCGAGGCGATCGTCGAAGCCGTCGCCTATCACCATCGGCCATCAGCCTGCGACGAGTTGGCATTCAGTCCGCTCACCGCGGTGCATGTGGCCAACGTGCTGGCTGAGAGCGAGCAGCCTGCCGGAGAGGGAGCCAAGCCTCTTGCAATCGATGAAACCTACCTGACCAAGCTAGGGAAATTGGATCAGTTCGCCGTGTGGAAAGAAGCCTGTCAGCCGGACGAGCGGTAAGCCTACCCTTCCTTCAGCCGCCCCGTCAAACCAAGCCTGGATTGATCAAGTCAGCTGCACGCTGGCTCTGTTGAAGTGTGCCGGAGAGCTGGATGTAGATCTGTTGAGCGGGTAAGATGCCAACATTAGAAGTTGGTTGGCGCAGCAATGGCGAAGGCGAAGGGGGCAGGGTAATTGGATGAGCACATGCTGCAAGCTTGGCCTCGGATGCGGGCGAGTTTGGGGTGGGTATGGGGGGAGGAGAAACCTCGAAAAAGTAAGTGAGGATTGGATTGATGAAACCTATCGACATAGTTTTACTTATCAGGCACCCCCAAATGGACCCCGTGAATATTACGAGGGTGTTGGAACTCGAACCAACAACCTCATGGAAATTTGGGGATCAAGTTAAGACTCCAAAGGGCAACCTAGTCCCAGATATAAGAAAGCATACTTCCTGGAGCCATGTTTTTCGGATAACGGGGAATAGACCATTTTTTGAAGAGGTTGAACATATTCTCTTAGGCCTGAAAACGCATAAGGAGTTTTTTGCAAAAATTCTTGGTGAAGGGGGATTTGCTGAAATATATCTGCAGTTGCCTGGGCAGGTGAATCAGGGGAGTTCGGCCAAGCCATCGCTCCTTCAGTCGATTGCAGACCTTGGACTTCACCTGGGAATAGAAGTGTTTCCAGAAATGTGAGTTCGTAGTGCAAATGTGGACAAGAAGAGAGGTCGGAAGGCTTTTGGGGCAAGACCGACGCGGGTTCCGTAGAAACCGCGGCATTTTCTCCGACCGCATCTAGTTCAGTGACGAAGATGTGTCACGTATCAGGTGGATGGGTTTCGTTGCCCGGTTACGCACGTAAGGTGACGTACGGTAGACGCTTGGATTGAAATAGCCGAACTTGACAGTCGGGGCACGCCCCAGTAAGATTCAGCTGCCTTTAATGCTCATCCTGAGAGGTGAGTAAGGAGCTTCTATGACAGCGATCTCCGGCTACGGCCGGTTCCCACAACCGAACCTTCTTGCTGAACACAGCGAGAGGGTTTTTTTATGCCGCTCAGCTGCTGAAAAATCCCACCAGCTTCGTTCTCGCGGCACTCAAAGGCTCGCCGTACGGACCAGAGTACGACTCGCCTTTTCGCTTGCTGCGGCCTTGCTGGATGGAATTTTTGAGCAGCTGATCTTTCAGTCGAACCCGAAAGCCGTGAATGCATGACGAATAATAAACAAAATGCGCGTGAGCAAGAGCGGTTGATTATGGATGCCGGCGATATTGCCCGGGCGCTGACCCGTGTGGCGCATGAGATTCTGGAGCGGAACAAGGGCGTGAAAGATCTGGCGCTGGTCGGGATCCGCACCGGCGGAGTGCATCTTGCTCATCGACTGGCAAAGCGCATTCAGGAGATCGAACAGGCGCCTGTGCCGATCGGGGATCTCGACATCACGCTCTATCGTGACGACTTGTCGTTGCGCAAAGAACAGCCGGTGCTGCGCACGACGTCGGTGCCGTTCGATATCTCCGACAAGATTGTCGTATTGGTGGATGACGTACTGTTTACAGGGCGAACGATCCGCGCCGCGATGGACGGCTTGATGGATCTGGGGCGTCCGGCGGAAATTCAATTGGCCGTTCTTGTCGATCGCGGACATCGGCAACTGCCGATCAAGGCGAACTACATCGGGAAGAATCTTCCCACGTCGCGCGAAGAGAACGTTCAAGTGTTGCTGGAAGAAGCAGGCGAAGATGATCGGGTGGTGATCCTGAAGGCCTGATGCGGAGGATGCCATGAGTCTCAAACATAAAAATCTGCTCAGTCTGGCACCCTTGTCGGTGGAAGATATACAGCTCATTCTTGAGACGGCCGATTCGTTCAAGGAAGTAAGCGGCCGCGAGATCAAGAAGGTGCCGGCGCTGCGCGGGCGGACGGTCGTGAATCTCTTCTTCGAGCCGAGCACGCGAACGCGCACATCATTCGAGTTGGCCGCCAAGCGGCTGAGTGCGGATGTGATCAACTTTTCTCCTTCGTCGAGCAGCGTGGTCAAAGGGGAAACCCTGCTCGATACGGCGCGCAATATCGAAGCCATGCAGGCTGATATCATCGTGCTGCGCCATTCGTCGGCCGGGGCGGCCGAAACGCTGGCACGAGGAGTCAAGTCCTCGGTGATCAATGCCGGCGATGGCTGGCACGAGCATCCGACCCAGGCGCTGCTCGATCTCTATACGATTCGCGAACGGGGGATGGCGTTCAAGGGATTGCGCGTGGCGATTGTCGGGGATGTGGCGCACAGCCGGGTGGCGCGGTCCAATATCCTGGCTTTGACCAAGCTGGGTGCTGAAGTCCGCGTGGTAGGGCCGCCGACCATGATTCCATTGGGCATCGAAAAGATGGGTGTGCGTGTCTTTCACCATCTCGACGAAGGCCTGCGGGATGTGCAGGTCATCATGATGTTGCGGTTGCAGCTGGAGCGGCAGGGGCGGGCGTTGTTCCCGACCATCCGCGAATATGCGCGTTTGTATGGATTGACGGCGGAACGGGTGAAGCTGGCGGATCCGAAGGCGATTGTCATGCATCCCGGTCCGATCAATCGCGGGGTCGAGATCGCGCCGGAAGTGGCGGACAGTCTGTCGTCGGTGATCTTGGATCAAGTGGCGAACGGCGTGGCTGTTCGCATGGGTGTTTTGTATCTCATGTCAGGAGCGAACTAAATCGGAGCGAAAGTGATTTGAGGTAGACGGGTGATCGATCCGGGATCCTAGATCAAGTCGAGAGCGGCATGGTTGTTCGCATGGGTATTCTCTATCTGATGTCAGGAGCAAACCAAATCGTGGCGATATTAATTAAGGGCGGACAGGTCATAGATCCGGGGCGCGTCAACGGTGTGGCAGATGTCTTGATCGATCAAGGAAAGATTGCGTCGGTGGGGGCGAATCTGAAGGCTCCCGCCGGCTGCACGGTCATCGATGCCAAGGGGCAGCTGGTGTTGCCTGGTTTTGTCGATTTGCATGTGCATTTTCGCGAACCGGGATTTGAGTACAAAGAAACGATTCAGAGCGGCGCCGCCGCGGCGGTGGCCGGCGGATTTACTACCGTCTGCGCCATGCCGAATACGAAGCCGGTGAACGATAATCAAGCAGTGACGGAATTCATGATCGATCGGGCCCGCGCCGCGGGGTTGGCGAATGTGTTGCCCATCGGCGCGATCACAAAAGGTTCGGAGGGGAAGGAGCTCGCGGAAATCGGCGATCTGCATCGGTCTGGCTGCGTGGCCATTTCCGACGACGGCAAGCCGGTCATGAACAGTCTCGTCATGCGCCGGGCGATGGAATATGCGGTGGCCTTCGACATTCCGGTGGTGGATCATTGTGAAGATCTGCATCTCGCCGAGGGCGGCTGCATGAATGAAGGGTTGATCTCCACGGAGCTGGGTTTGCCCGGGATTCCGGCCGCTGCAGAAGATGTCATGGTCGCACGCAATCTCTCGCTGTCGGAGCTCACCGGCGCGCGATTGCATCTGGCCCATATCAGTACCGCCGGATCGGTGCGGATGGTCCGCGAAGCGAAAGCCCGCGGGATCAAGGTAACGGCAGAGGCCTGCCCGCACCATTTTACGCTCACGGAGGATGTGGTGCGGGGCTACAACACGCTGGCGAAAATGAATCCTCCGCTGCGGACGGGTGAAGATGTGCAGGCGATAAAAGAGGGATTGCGCGACGGGACGATCGACGTCATCGCTACAGACCATGCGCCGCATGCTACGCAGGAAAAGCAGCAGGACTTTACCGAGGCGCCGTTCGGTATCGTCGGTTTGGAAACGGCGCTCTCGTTGACGCTGGCGCTTGTGGATGAAGGCGTGCTGACGTTGGAGCAGGCGGTTGATAAGCTGGCAACTGCGCCGGCCGTGGCGTTCGGACTCAAGAAGGGTACGCTGGCCGTCGGCGCCGATGCGGATGTGGCGATCGTCGATCCTCAGGAGCAGTGGCAGGTCGATCCCAGCAAGTTTAAGTCGAAGAGCCGGAATACCCCGTTTGCCGGATGGAAAGTGAAGGGGAGGGTTCGGACGACCATTGTCGGCGGGCGGGTGGTGTTTGAAGCGACGGCAGCCGAGCGGTAGTCTATGAGGGAGTCCCGGGCGTGTTTATGGATGGCTCGCATCGGTCTGACGCTCGAATGGGTGGCCTTGGGAGTCTGGGTAGGCGGGTTGGTAATTCTGGTGGCCGCCGTGATTCCGGCGGTGTTTAACACGTTTGGCGGGCAGGATTCCGGGG
>CAZXNN010000279.1:0-4794 GCA_964641915.1 uncultured Nitrospira sp.
CCTTCGAAGCTCCCGCTACCAACCCGGCGATGTCCACAAACTCGGTCGTGGCATATTGCATTCGCTGCGGCTTGACGATATCAGCCAGCGCCTGCATGCATGGATCCGGCACCTCCACGATCCCGATGTTCGGTTCGATCGTGCAGAACGGATAGTTTTCCGCCGCGATACCCGATTTGGTTAACGCGTTGAACAAGGTAGATTTGCCTACATTAGGCAGTCCGACGATTCCACATTTCACGCTCATGACAACCCCTTTATAGTCCTCGCATAGTAGATGGGTCCCGCCGGTGTCTCTCCAACGTCAGAAACGGAGCCGTCAAAGAAATCCGGTCGCGCATTCTACGTGGTCGAGGTCGGGTTGGTCCACCCCTTCGTGCGGCAGGCGAGGGAGTCGGGGAGGGTTAGTGAGCGGCCAGGATCAGCTTGATAATACCGGAGATATCTTCGACATTCGCCGATAAGGAGGCGTTGTTCGTAAGGCGATGATAACCGGCTTCGAAAGACAACAGGGTTGCCCAGGCTTGTGAGCGCTGAAGGTCCCAGGCAAGGATGCCCTTTCCGCCGACCTGCCGGGTGTCGATCAGTCCATCGTTTGAGTGTGTACTGGCGTAGTTCCCTGCCGCACTCAACCACAGGCGCTGATTGTGCCGGTATTGCATGGCGATCGAGGCGGACGGCGATTCGATTCGCGTGCCCGACCAGTCCTGAATTTCCTCACGGAATCCCAACGTCGGAGTGATCGTGAGGGTGTTCAGTGGGCGAATAGCTGCGGTCAGCGTTTGTACGCGAACGGTATTCTCCGCGCCGCTACGTTGCAGATCGTTTCCTAGAATGTATGCAGAGGCGAGACGAGCGTTCCAGGCGGCACCGGTGTAGGCCAGGGCTCCTTCGAGAGTGTGGGCATGGTTTCGTTGTGGTGCCACTCCGAGCGGCTCCGCGGAACTTCTGATGCCTGTATTCGAGTAGGTCAGCATGAACTCAGGCAAGCCGGGGCTCTTCCAGGCGAGTCCTAATCGGCCGTAGGTTTGTCCCAGCCTGCTCCTTGTGGTGTCCCCGGTTACGTTATTCCATTGCTGGCCTACGGCGCTTCGGAGTGTTGTCTGTCCGGACTTCCATTCCCCCCAGACTTCACGCGTCGCCTGATCCGGCCCATTGATGAAGGCCTGTCCGGCGGAACGGTAGAGCACGCCGTATCGGACCGAACCTGCCGTGCCGGTGACGCCGAGACGCAGCATCTGGCCGGATGCGTCGTCTCGAGTATCCCCGGGGATTTTGTTCTGCAGCCAGGTTGCCCCACCCTCACTTTTCGCCATCTCCGCCTCTGTCACAATCAGGCCATTGAGCAGGTTGATCGATGAGAGGAGTCCATGGGTGCGAGCTTGTTCCGTTTCCGGTGTCAGGGTCTGCAACCGTGTGGGAGTCACCGTAGGTGGTGGGGCAAAGTATGTCGATGTGAGGCTGGTTTGGTAGAGGGCAGGGGAGCCAGGTTTGAGATCGGTCTGAGGCGTTGGATCAGAAAACAGCGCGCTCCATTTCGCGAGGGTTTGGTCGGACACCGATCCCTCTCCACCCCATAGGAGGGAGTCGGGCAGCAGCAATGCGAGCGCGAGGATGAGGCTCCTGGGCAGGTGCATGTTCACTCAGATGTATGGTGGTGACTACGTTCAACTGTAGCACTTGAAAAAATCTTCGTAAGTCACTGACTGAGAAGACGTATTAGGCTGTTCGAACGGTGAAAAGTGGTGAGGTTGTCGCGTGAGTTATGATGGGTACAAGTCTAAATAAATCAGCGTATTAGGCGGTAAGAACAATTAGGGACGGGATCGAACACTTTGGGGCAAAGGGGAGCTGTGAGGGGATGTGTGGAGTGACTGGGGTGGCCTTCCTAAAGATAGCGAGAAAGCGGAATACCATTAGAGCGTTTACCGTATGAGCGAAGGATCGGCTCAAAGGAGGCACTCGGTCGCATATCAGATTTATAACGCGGCAACGCTTGCAGCACGCGTTCCTCTGCCCCGCAGCTCTATCCCATAGCAGCCCAGATCTTCTGGGCATTCTCGCCGGTGAAGGTCATGTCATCCTGTGCAGACGAGCTCCGCTCAAAATAAAGGTGCAATAGACCGCCGCCAAAGTGGGCCTCGCGGACGAGATCGAGATTAATGGCAACTTCGCCAGCACGTTCTTCATCATTCACTTTGACAAACCGCATGACTCTTCCCTCCTGGTTGTACCCTCATGATGGGGGCATTGACGTGACCGATGTGTATTTAGAGTAAACCGCGCTCGATTTCGTGCAGGTAGAGAAAGTCGGGCGCTCTGACCCCTGCGTTCTTTCTGATCTCGACCAGCTCCGGTGATTCGAAAAAACGACGAGCGTCGTCCAGGGACGGCCATTCTGAAAAGTGCACGATACGGTTGGCGTTGGTGTCGTATCGCAGCAGCTGATAGCGGATTTCTCCGGCCGCCTTTCTGATGCCGGCCGCCTGGTCGAAAATCGTCTTCCAGGCTGGGTAGGCCTCGACTTCATGAATGATCAACACGTACGGCATGTGGACTCCAATGAGAGAACGTGGATTCAGGAGACAGAGAGGCTTGGTGCAATCAGTCTACCGCATTTATGGCAGCGCATTCATCACTTGGAGTCTGCAGGAGGGGGGAGATTTTCGTGTGGCGCTGTCCGGATGTGGAAGAGCGTTGCGTGTCAGAGCGGCGAAGGCGCTGTGCGCGGGCGCTTGTTTCCATTGGACTAGGTGGGGCGTTTCAGGAGAGCGGCGAGGCGTGCGAAAGGCGTGAAGGGTGACGGGGGATTTTGCTGCGGGTCTGGAATGGCCTCTCCGGGCGCATCAACGGCCTGATACCGCTGATGCTCATTGTCGTGACAATAGAGGCAGAGCAATTCCCAATTGCTTCCATCGGGCGGATTATTCTGATGGTTGTGGTCCTTATGATGGACGGTGAGCTGGCTGAGTCTCTTGCCGTCAAATTCGCGCCCGCAGTGGGCGCAGATCCACGGAAAAAGCTTGAGCGCCTGCTCGCGAAAGGTCTGTTTCCGTTGAGGCCGGTTGCCCGCTGCCATGCGCGCCTCGAAGTGAACCGCGACGTGATACAAATCTATTCTACCGCAAGGCGCGAGTGAAATCCTGTCCCTGTTGACGAGAGGTGCTGACGGAGCCAGCTACCTCCGAACAAAAGGACAAATGGGGGGAGCAGTGGGGAGATACGACTTGCCTTGCACCGGAACATTGCTCCCGGCATAGGATCCTCTCCGGTGCAAGCTCACGCTGCCGCGTGTTTGATCGTGAAGATTCCTACCCCTCTCGTAATGATGATCTGCCCCGCTCGGCTTAAGCGACCGACTTCTTGAAAGAACTCGTTCCATGTGAATTCAGGGTAGCGGGCGACTAAGGCTTCGAATTCGTATTCCGCTGAACCTTCAAGGAATTCGAGTATCCGACCGGTAATGGGTCTTTGCTGTGCCATCGCATATCTCCTCATGAGTCTGTCATCTTCGGACATTGTGTGTCTGGAGTAGCCCGCCAACTATGGTCTGCATGGTGAGGCCTTTCAATCTCCGGAGGGCGTTCCCGTGCGTCGACGGCAGATAGAGAGAGCAGGGCGCACCAGGGATACGGGTAAGCCTACAAGTGTTGCTGGCGTTCGGGCGGCGGAGACTGGAGCATCAATCGCATAAAAACGGCGCGGGCCGCGCGATGGATCACACAGTCGGCGAGGCAGAAACGTCCTCTATGTATACTGTGCTTGGATGAAGATGAGGTCAAGCGATATATTGGCGCTTTGGAGGTTATGGTACTGTTCTCCCACAAGCGCTGCCGCTGAATGAGTCGTAAGAGATGTGTATTCTCATCCATCGTGCGGGGTGGACCGGAGGGTTGAGTGAGCGGCGTGTGGTCGCTGTCGAAACATGGACCGTAAGGTGAGCAACGGATCGGTTTTAACCGCCTTCTAGGACAGGTAATTTTTTTCTTCCCGTGAAATTACCTCCTTTTCAGACTCCCTCCGATAAAGTACAATAGCTGCGCTTACCGCGGTCGACGTTTCAAACCCTACACGAACGTGTGAAGAGGGCGGTGAACGATGAGAGCGATCAATGACTAGACGATCGGGCGATTCCATCAGTCGGCAGTCTGGATCGGAGGCCATTCAATGGGCTACTGCGATTCCGTTCATAGTCGTTCACCTGATGGGCCTGTGGGCGATCAAGACAGGAGTCAGCGTTGAGCTCATTGTGCTGGCCATTGCCAGTTATTACCTGAGGATGTTGGCCATCACGGCAGGGTACCACCGCTACTTTTCCCATCGTTCCTACAAAACGGGCCGGGTCTTTCAGTTTCTCTTGGCTGTGCTTGCCATGACGTCGGCGCAGAAGGGGGTGTTGTGGTGGGCTGCCCACCATCGACATCACCATAAACACTCCGACCAGGAACAAGATCGCCATTCCCCGGTGCAGCGAGGGTTCTGGTATTCCCATGTCGGATGGCTTTTGACCAACGAGTACGATCGCACAGAGTTCGCCATTGTGAAAGATTTGGTGAAGTACCCGGAGTTGCGCCTTCTCAACCGGTTCCACTATGTGCCGCCGTTTTTGTATGCGTTGCTGATCTATATGGTGTGGGGATTTCCCGGTCTCGTCTGGGGATTCTTTATTTCCACGACCGTGCTCTATCATTGCACCTTCTTCATCAACTCCCTGACCCACATCATTGGGCGTGTGCGATATGACTCCCGCGATGGAAGCCGGAACAGCTTCATTCTGGCGATCCTCTGTTGCGG
>CAZXNN010000280.1:0-4742 GCA_964641915.1 uncultured Nitrospira sp.
AACTCGGTGAGCGTTTTGGTGTGCGTTTCATTCGTGACGCATCCGATCGGGGCGAGGGCGCACAGCGCGATCAACGATGCGGCGTGGAGTGAAGCGGTCCGGAACGGAATACGTGGATGCATAGATTCCTCCTTTAAAAGGATGACAACCGAACACGGAGTTAATGGAGCAAGGTCGATGCCTGAGCGACGCAGGCGGCAAGCGCAAGAAAGCAGTCGTTATTCAAGGGAATCGGCGGAGAAGGTCGTGCAGCAGCTGATGGAGTCTGTAGAGAGCTGCCACGGTTCTGTAGGGATAGGCCTACAGATTCGATTGATCCAAGCTGGGAATCCGGTCAGGCGAAGAGCGGAAGGGGGGCGCAACGACGGTTGCGCCCCAGAAGGCAGACTTACTTGCCCATCTCCTTCTTCTCATCCTTCTTCTTGCTGTCGTCGTCGGCTTTGGAGCCGCCCATATCCTTCTTGTCCTTCTGTTCGACCGGTGCCGGTTCACTTGCGAAGGAGACGGCTGTGCCGAGACCGAACGTCAAGAACGCTGCGAGTGCGATGAAGCTGGCAATGCGAGTCATGGGAACCTCCTCACGTAGAGAGTTGATGAAATAGGCCACGGTCATCTTCGATGCTGCGGCCCGCTGCAAACACTGGATGAATCCGATGAGAGTGGTAACGCTCTCATGTGAGTGAGAGAGCAAGCCTGATGCCGGGCGGAATCGCTGGGCGATATCCACCATTCGGAGATGCCGCATCTTCTAAGTCTCGCCGGCTACAGGCGATCACGGCATCGTGCGATCTCGTGGCACTAGAGCCGTGGCAGAAAGAACGCATGGAGCCGTTCTGGAATTTGAATGGGAATACCTACGTTTCTACACAGGGATGAGATTTGAGGGTGCTGTGCAGGCTCAGGTATAGTGGCGGCATGAAGATCAATTGGAACAGGGGAGTCGCTGTGCTGTGGTGGAGCGCGGTAATGATAACCGGCTGCGCGTCCCACGTTGTCGTGCCTGAGGCGCTTGAGGCCCAACTCGATAAGGACGTGACCTTTGGGCAGATTCTTGCGGCGCCGGAGTCTTTTGTCGGGAAGCGGGTCGTAGTCGGCGGTGAAGTGCTGAAGGCCAAACGGACTGATGGCGGCATGCTGATAGAGGTATTGCAGCTCCCCTTGAATGCCGACTATGAACCGACGGTTGTCAGGACGGAATCGCAAGGCCGATTCCTGGCGCTGACTCAAGAGTTGCTCGATCCGGCGACGATCCGGGAGGGGACTGCTGTCACGCTGGTCGGCGAAGTGACCGGAGCCCGCATGGATCGCCTCGATGAGGTGGAGTATCGGTACCCTACGTTTAGCGTGAAGCATCTGTATGTGTGGCCGCCCGGCTATGGTGGGGAGCCGCGATCGGGCTTTTCTGTCGGGGTATTCGGTGGCATGGGGGTGGGAAGCGGCGGACGAATCGGTGGAGGATTCGGCCGTGGCTACTGATCGTCTTTTCCGGAGGCAGGCGGGGTGTTCGTACGACCAGGAACCGCTCCCTTCGTTGTCACGTCGGCGTTGCATCACCGGGGTCCGACGCAATCTCAAGGAGGACATGGCGGAGATGGCAATGGCCAGCCGGTGAAAGCTATGTCCCGCACGACACAGGTTGCGTCGACTCCTACGTGCTTCCACACCATCGCGTTGCATAAGCCCTATGGCGTCCTGCCTTGTTTTACCGATCCTGACGGGCGGCCTACGCTCGCCGGCTATGTCGAGTTGCCCGGTGTCTATGCAGCGGGGCGGCTGGATATGGACAGTGAAGGGCTGATGCTACTGACATCCGATGGAACGCTCTCTCACCGCATCACCGATCCGCAACACAAGCTTCCAAAGGTCTATCTGGTGCAAGTTGAGCGGATTCCCGATGAGCAAGCGCTCCGGCAATTGCGGCAGGGTGTGGTGTTGAGTGGAACCAAGACGAGGCCGGCGGAGGTTCGATTGCTGGTCGAGACACCGTCGCTGCCGGATCGACCGGTGCCCATTCGGTTCAGGAAAACCGTGCCGACTTGCTGGATCGAAATGACGATTCGCGAAGGGATGAATCGTCAGGTGCGTCGCATGGCGGCAGCGGTCGGTCACCCGGCGCTGCGGTTGATTCGTGTGGCGATCGGCCCTATCCTGTTGGGGAATCTTGCGCCCGGTGCCTGGCGGGAATTGACTGCTGGCGAGGTGCAGGCGATTCAGGGCAGTGGAGCGGCTGCTGGCAGCAAACCACGGCGGCCGGAATCCCCGAGAGCTTCACGCCGCGCCACTGAATAGCGCAGCGCTCGTCCGTTACTTCTTCAGGCTCTGCAGAAATTCTCCCAGCACTTTCCGAAACCGTTCCGGATCTTCCGCTGTCATGAAATGGCCGGTATTGAACTCCACCAGTTGCGCGCCGGCGATCTGCGTCTGAATTCCCCGTGCGATGGCCGGAGTGGCGACATCGTCTTTGGCTCCCACCGCCACGAGCGTTGGGGCAGTGATGGCGTTGATCCGTCCCTGCACGTTGGCCTGGGCCATACTGATCAACGCCTCACGCAGCACCGTTCCGTTCCAAGTTGGAATCCGGTCCAGCAACGGCTGATAGAGCGTGGCGGGCGTCTGCGGGGGAAAGCTCTCCACGATGATATTCTTGGAGACCTCACGAAAATCGCGCGGATTGCCGATGGTCGGCAGATCTTTATCGAGGACCATCGCTCCGTCGGTCGTCGACACCAGTACGAGTGCACGCACGCGCTCGGGGTAATCCAGAGCCAGCTGCTGCAAGATCATTCCGCCCATGGAGACGCCCACCCAGATAGGCTTCTCAATTTCCAGTTTGTCGGCGAGCGCAATCAGGTCTTTGGAAAATTGCTTGATGGTGAAGCCGATATCCGGTTTCTGTGAGTCGCCGTATCCGCGTAGGTCGACGGCAATTCCACGAAAGTTCGGTGAATAGGCACTCAGATATTTTGAGAAAATGTTGCTCGTCGTGACGACGCCGTGGACGAATATAATCGGGTCGCCGGTGCCGGCTTCCAGAATGCTGAGCGAAACGCCGTCGATCGGCACGGAACGCCGTCTGATTTCCCCGTTGATGCGGGTGGCGGTTGCGTGGGTCTGTGCCGACCCCAGGGAGGTCAGCCGGTCCTGTTGCAGCGCCGGGGAGTGCAGGTCGCAACCTGTCATGCCGAGAAGGAGTGACGAGGCTAAGAAAACCCGTCGTGCCATAGTGCCCTCCAGAAATAGAACGCGGAGAGACTAGCAGTAACGGGAATTCCGGTGGGACGCAAGTTCGGGAGGGAGATTGTTGGAATACCCCGGGAACAGGGAAGAGCCGGTGAGGCAGGAGACCGCGGATGAATAGGTGAATCCCGTCGTATCGTGCCGTGTGGATAAAGGCGTTAGAGTTCGGCGACTTCAGAAATAATTGTATGGAGGCCGCTTGCGCCAGCCGGCTGAGGCCGGACAATTTCTGCAATCTGCAGTTGTCCTTTGGTATCCGTTGCCCGCACCACCGTTTGAAACTTGCCCGGCTTCGTCGGCGTCCAGCTGTAATTCCAAATGACCCAGGAGTAGGGCGACATCGGTGGTTCAATCTCGCATTCATTCCAGGTGCGGCCGGCATCAAGGCTCAGCTCGACTTTGCTGATGGAGTTGGGGCCGCCGAAGGCGATCCCGCGGAATTTGTGCAGGGGGCCGCGTAAGGTTTGGTAGTGGCCGGGGGAATCGATGCGCGAGAAAATCTTAATCGTGGCGTCGTCAGTCCAGCCTTTGCGTTGCCAGTACCCTAGGTAATCGCCCGGGTAGACTTCGATCTCGGTAATCCATTTCACATTCTTAATGCCATACAGGCCGGGGACAATGAGACGGATCGGGAAGCCGTGTTCCTTAGGGAGTTTTTCTCCGTTCATCAGAAAGGCGATCATCGCATCGTTTTGCATGGCGCGCGCGAAGGGGATGCTGTCATCGTAGCCATCGATGCCGCGAAAGATCACATCCCGCGCGATTTCTTCGTCGGCACCGCTCTCTTGCAGGAGCTTTTTCAAAGAGATCCCGCGCCAGGTTGCGGTGCCCATGCTGTCGCCGCCGGGGAGGGTGTCGATACACATGAGCGTGGAGACCTGATCGTAGGAGTCGCGATTCAAAATGTCGCGCCAGCCCAGTGAAAGCGGTGTTTTCACGACGCCTTTCACGTGAACTTTCCATTGCTCGATATTCACCTCGCGTGATATCGAGACAGCGGAATCCGCATAGTTGACCACGTAAAATTTGGAATTCGGCGTGAAATAGGTGGTCTCGCGAGGTGGGATCGCAAACATGCGTCCAAAAACTGAACCGACGGCGTCGCAGCCTCCGGTTATTCCGGCCGTGGCGACGAGTCCAAGTGTTTTCAAAATCGTTCGCCGCCTCATGGGCAGTGGTGATTCAATGTTTCTCATATTTTTTTGATTATACATGAAAATGTTGCTTGACACTCGTGGGGGAGCTTTGTTATCTTCCCACTCGTTCGAGGGCAGAGGGCGGATGAGTTCTTGCCTGCATACCGCAACCAAACGGTGCGGTGCCTGAGGGAAACTACCCGAAGTTTTTTGAGTGGGTCCCTTGACATGAGAGTGCGCAGCGATTATATTGCGCCTCCCACGTCACGAATGCGACGTATTGTTCTTTGACAACTGAATAGAGGAAGTTGAGCAAGGTGTAAGGTGTATTGAAGTGGTGGCCCTTGGTCCAAATTTGAAGAACACCTA
>CAZXNN010000281.1:0-4693 GCA_964641915.1 uncultured Nitrospira sp.
GGCCGCTTCATTGACGCCTCTAGCGCCGGTTGTGTATAAGGAATGCGCCTTTTGTAATCATATTCTTGGACGGTGATGGGCTATGGCGACACGTGAATTTCATGATGGTGGAAAAGACGGCTTAGAAGCTCTGGAGCCGCTCGACCCGGACAAAATCGGCTCATTCAACGAACTGCTGGTCGCGATGGGCAAGACGGCGTTCGGCGGCCGCCGGTTGGGCGAAGCGTTCGAAGTCCTCAACGCGATGATCGAGGATGCCGACTGCAAGGTCGTGTTGACGCTCTCCGGGGCCATGACCATCGCCAAGATGGGCAAGATCATCAGCACGATGGTGGACCGCGGCATGGTGCACTGCATTATTTCTACCGGCGCGCTGATCGCGCATGGCCTGAGCGAGTCGATCGGAAAGACGCATTATCGCGTCAATCCGGCGATGTCCGATGAGGAGTTGTTCGAGAAGGGCTATAACCGTGTCTACGATACGCTGGAGATGGAGTCCAATCTCAACTATGTGGAGCAGGTGGTTTCCCAGACGCTGAAGCGCGTGAATTATGATACGCCGCTCTCTTCTGAAATCCTGACACGTGAGTTGGGTAAGACATTGGCTGAAGAGTATGAAGGAGACGGGATTCTCAAGAGCGCCTATCTGAAGAAGGTCCCGGTCTATATCCCGGCCTACACCGATTCGGAAATGGGATTGGATGTCGGGACGTGGGCCATGGGAAGAGCCATTGATAAGGCCCGTGCTCAAGCCAAGCCGGGAGACGATCTGGCCGTGCTGCGTGGCATTCACCAGTCACTCCCGTCCTTTAACCCCTACCTGGACCTCAATAGTTATGCCGGTCAGATTTTGTCCGCCAAGAAGATCGGGATTTTTACCATCGGCGGCGGGGTGCCGAGAAATTGGGCGCAACAGGTCGGACCCTATATCGAAATCGGCAATCATCGGCTGGGCCTCTCGGTGAAGCCGCCACGGTTCCACTATGGCGTGCGGATCTGCCCCGAACCGGATTATTGGGGCGGCTTGAGCGGGTGCACCTACCAAGAAGGAATTTCGTGGGGCAAGTTTGTTCCTCCGGCTGAGGGGGGGCGGTTTGCCGAAGTGCTCAGTGACGCGACGGTGGTGTGGCCTCTGCTGATGATGGGTTTGTTGGAGCGGCAGCGGGCGCGGGATAAGCGGACGTCATGAAGAGCCCGCGGCTTCGCATGACGATGGCGGGTTGGGTGGTAGCGGTTTGCCTCGCACTGCTCCCGTCCGTGTCCGTGGCCAAGGATGAATCTGGCCAGGTCGAGAGTCGAATGAGGGGCCAGCCCAACGCGCCGGTGACGCTGATCGAGTACTCCGACTTCACCTGCGGTTACTGTTTGAAATTCTTTCGCGAGACCTGGCCGAGGATCCAAGCCCGTTACGTGGATACCGGCAAAGTGAAGTTTCTCTACCGCGACTACCCGCGTGCAGACCAGGGTCCCGGCCTTGATGCGGCGTTGGCGGCGCGTTGCGCCGGGGGCCAGGGAAAGTATTGGGCGATGCACGATCGCCTGTTTGCAGAGGGTGGGCGGATAGATCAAGCGGTCATTCTGCGGCACGCCGTTGCCATCGGGTTGACCCAAGCGACATTTGAACGCTGCCTCAAAGAAAAATCTCACGTCGCGTCGATTTTTGAAGATCGGGAAGAAGCCAATCGCTGGGGATTTCATGGAACCCCCGGATTCATTCTGATCCGGACGGCGAGCGGCCCTACGGAGAAAGAACCTGCGATCGCGATTCCCGGAGCGTTTCCGTTCGAGATGTTTGCCGAGGAAATCGATCGACTGCTCGCGAGTGCTCCGCATTCTCGCGGAGGGACAGAGCGCGAGTCTCTCATCCGACCCGTGCGGTCTGTTGAACGCTCCAGGCCGCTTGTTCGCGATCCACACGTGCCATAACGTAGGAGTAACTATGGCTGCCACGCAATCATTCTGGTCGGTTCCTCAGCATGAGGGGACGGCTGAGTTTTGGGTCTGTATGTCCTGTCTGGGAGAAGTATTTTACCGAAAAGTGCCGATGCCAGACTGTCCGTCCTGCCACGGGGTGTCCACGTATGAAAGCTTTACCCTGGAAGCCGTGCGTGATTGGGGAACGGACGAACTCATTGCCAAGGCTGCGGCTGAGCAGAAGGCCGCCGAGGCGGATCAGCCTGCCTCCATTCCTGCTTCGTCCTAGAGGGAGATCGCGCGTTTGCAGGAACCACGTCCGTTTCTCGTCCACGGAGTCTGGAAGCACGGCGCCACCACGGTAGGCGTGACCAATCCATTTACGGGAAACGTCTTTGCGGAGGTCTGTCAGGCCGGTGAGAGCGATGTTGAAGAAGCCATTGTCTCTTCAGTGGCCGCCGCGCCCGTCATGGCGAAGCTGGCTTCCCATGCCCGCTATAATATCCTTCAAGACATGGCGGCCCTGCTCTATCGCCGCCGGGATGAATTTGCTCAAACGATCACGGCAGAAGCCGGTAAGCCGATCGCCGACGCGAAGCGCGAGGTCAATCGCGCGGTACAGACGTTGACGATTGCGGCTGAAGAAGCCAAGCGTATTCCCGGCGAAGTCGTTCCGCTTGATTGGACACCTCAGACCGAATCGTATCTTGGGATGGTGCGTCGATTTCCACTGGGCCCTATCGTCGGCATCACGCCATTTAATTTTCCCCTCAATCTGGTCGTTCACAAGGTCGCGCCGGCCCTGGCTGCCGGCAATCCGATCCTCATCAAGCCCGCACCGCAGACCCCGCTGACCTCATTGCTCCTGGGTGAAGTGGCCTTGGAGGCCGGACTCCCTGCCGGCGGGCTGAACGTGGTGCCTTGTGATAATGCGCTCGCGGAACGGCTGGTGATTGATCCCCGATTCAAGTTGCTGAGTTTTACCGGCAGCGCGCCGGTCGGGTGGATGCTGAAAGCCAAGTGTGGCAAGAAGAAGGTGACGCTCGAACTTGGAGGCAATGCCGGCGTGATCATCGAGCCGGACGCCGATCTTGATCTGGCTGCAAAACGGTGCGCCAGCGGCGGGTTCGGCTATGCCGGGCAAACGTGCATCTCGGTCCAGCGCATCCTCGTGCATCATTCGGTGGCCGATACGTTTACGACCAAACTGCTGCTGCAAGTTGCCAGGCTGAAGGCCGGTGATCCGACGGATGAGACAACGACCGTTGGTCCGTTGATCGATCCTGTGGCCACGCAGCGCGTCGAGGGATGGATTGAAGAGGCGGTGGCGCAAGGAGCCCGGGTGTTGCTGGGCGGAAAGCGCCTGGGAACGGTCTTGGAAGCCACGGTGCTCACCAATGTGAAGCCGGAGATGAAAGTGTCTTGCCAGGAAGTGTTTGGTCCCGTGGTCACGGTGTCGTCCTATCGGCAGTTCAACGACGCCATTGCGGCGTTGAATCAATCCGACTTTGGATTGCAGGCCGGCGTCTTCACGCAGGATATCAACAAGGTCTTTCACGCTTTCCGTCATTTGGAAGTGGGCGCCGTGTTAGCCAACGAGATTCCCACGTTTCGAGCAGATCATATGCCTTATGGGGGTGTAAAGGATTCCGGGTTGGGGAGAGAAGGCGTACGAGCGGCCATTGAGGATATGACCGAGCCGCGGCTGTTGGTTCTGAACCTGAAAGAGCCGGTCTAAGGATCGGAGAAATAATCCTGTGAGGATATTGCGAACCCCTGACAATCTTGGTACAACAGCGGCCCAATACAACGCATTGTCAATGTAGAGCAGTCAGCCTGCGGATAGACAAGGGAGACGACGACGATGGTACCTACACAGATGTTTCTGACGCGAGGAGTGGGAGTTCATAAGGAGAAGCTGGCTTCTTTTGAACAAGCCCTCCGCAGTGCCGGTGTGGCTTACTGCAATCTGGTGACGGTCTCGTCGATCCTTCCGCCAAACTGCAAAATCATCCCACGCAAGCGGGGTGAAAAGCTTCTGAATCCCGGCGAAATCACTTTCTGTGTCATGGCCCGGTCAGAGACCAATGAACGCAACCGCCTCGTGTCCGCGTCTATCGGACTAGCCATCCCGGCTGATCGTCAGACTTACGGGTATCTCTCTGAGCACCATGCGCACGGGGAGACCGATGAGGAGACAGGCGAATATACCGAAGATCTCGCCGCACAAATGCTTGCGACAACCTTGGGTGTTGAGTTCGATCCGGACATCGCGTGGAAAGAGCGTGAGCAGGTCTTCAAGATGGCCGGACAAATTGTGCGCACGTTGAATATCACGCAGTCAGCCGTCGGTAAGCCTAACCTGTGGACGACTGTCATTGCGCTGGCCGTCTTTATCCCTGAAGAGAATATTCCCAAGTCCTCGCGCCGCTAGTCAGCGCGAGCCTATTGCGTAGCTGCATGCATCCCATGCCAGCGTCTGTGGTGGAAGAACAGCGATGACACTGCCTGCCGGCTGGGAAGGTGCCGACCACAATTTTCTGGGCGTCGAAGAGCCCTGGTGTCATCCCGAGCAGGCCGGTGTCTATGTTCTTCCGGCTCCCTACGAACACACGTCCAGTTATATTCTTGGATCGGACCGCGGGCCTTCCGCCATTCTTGAAGCCTCCGCTCAGGTCGAGTTTTACGATGAGCAGCTCGCATGCGAGCCGTTTCGTGAATGGGGCGGCATCGCGACCGCGACCACGCTCGATCTTCAAGGGCGCGTGGACGGGCCGGC
>CAZXNN010000282.1:0-4680 GCA_964641915.1 uncultured Nitrospira sp.
GACGCAAAACCGCCAGGACGCAGTCAAGCTCATGGCACCCCAATGCGATGTCGTCATTGTCGTCGGATCGCCGAACAGCTCGAACTCGAATCGCTTGCGGGAAGTCGCGCTGTTGCTTGGTGTCCCCTCGTTCCTTGTGGACAATCAACAGGAAATCGATCCGGCTTGGTTAGTGTCGAAGAGGAGAATCGGCGTGACTGCAGGTGCATCCGCGCCGGAGGTATTGGTCAAGGCGGTCATTGATAGGTTGCGGAAACTTGGTGCGACGGAAGTCAAACACCTGGATGGAGTAACGGAACGAACCGTATTCCCGCTTCCTCGTGGCCTTCAATCTGGGCAATTGCGTTCAGACGGGATCAGTGACTAGACCATTCTGTCATTCGGACAAGATTGGCGAGCCAAACAGCACCTCGACACGCAAAACGCTTGCGACGGGGACTCCATTGATTTGAGCGGGGGTGAACTGGGCAGTGCGAAAAGCCGTTGCAGCGGCATCTTGATAGGCTGCCGGAAGGTCGCTCGTTTCCCTGTCGGGCATCACTTGGTCCACGCTTCCATCTTCTGCGATAAAGATCTCTACGATCACAGTTCCGGTTAGGGCCAAGTCGCTCTCAGAAGCGAGATCGAGCATTGGCTCGACGATGATCCCTGGCAGGACCGACAACTCAGATGTCTGATAATAATGACCGAGTCCGAAAATGCTGGTGTTCATAGGATCGTCGGTCAACGCCGGCCGTTTCTCGAGATATTGCTCAGCAATAACGTTCTCTGGGGTGCTCTCCCTGCTATTTCGAGGTTGGGAAAGAGCTCGCGGGAGTTCGCGTACGTCGTGCAAGAGTTTAGGAGGCTGAGTCTCTATCGGTAACGAACTGAGATCTTCTGAACGAATTTGGAGTGGGGTGCGAATCACGCGCGCGTCAATCCTGCGCGATTCCGTCTTCCTGTGGGAGTCGTCTGCGAACAGTGAGTTGCCAGCTGGCGCCAAGAGAACAATTGCAATGTGCAATGCCAAAGAAGCCAGTGTCGCTATCGGCAATCGAAGGACGAGAAGTGTTGCGGATGATCTGGAAACGTGCGTTCGTGCGCGAAATCGAAGAGAAGATCCCTTGCGCCCTCTGGCGAAGCGCTGAAACGCCTCAAATCGTTTACCAGCAGAAGCCAGTACCGGAGATCGACTTCGCACCAGTGTTATCAATGGTAAACCTGCCGCAGGAATCTGTCGCTTGGGAGCTTCCAGCAATAGGAGTTGCCTGAAGTGAGAAGTCTGTCGCCGTCGGACCAGCCGAAAACGCAAACGCGTAGAAACGCGCCGAAGCCAACGAGGGAACCAAACCCTGCAATCGAGCAATTGTCATGGCTGTGCCATTTCGGTCCTGATCGTATCGATTGTTCTCGGTATAGAAGCGCTCCGTCGTCTGTGCCGCCAACGCCAAGGCGTTGGTGGCTTCGCTCCGCCGACTTTTCTGCATGCTGCTCAGATAACTCGGGTACGCAATTGCAGCCAGGATCGCGATGATCGCGACAACAATAAGGACTTCAACAAGCGTGAATCCGCGTTGAGTCAATTGCATTCTAGCGGGACCTTTCATGTCACTTCGGGAGCATTTCCCGCCAACTGATGCGCGTTCCCAAGAACACACGGCGGGCAATCGGATCGGTTTCAACGATGGTTCCTCCTTCGCGCCCATCCTGGCGCTTAGTCGGGTTGGAGACGCCTACGCCATCTCCAGTGGCGCCGGGCGCAATGAAAGTTGTTCCACCCAGTGCAGCACCGACCACGATACCACCGCGCAACGCGTCTGATGATGTCACGGCCCCATCTCCGTTAGAGTCGAAAACCTGGAAGGGCTCCTGTCCTCCGTTCTTGAAATTCACCCCCATCAGGTAACCTGTTCCACCGAAATCGCACGGTGAGACAGACGGTATGAATGTGTTGTAGAACAATGTGCCGTTAATCAGCAGCGGAGTACCTGTGACGCGCTCTCCAGAGATAGGAAGGTCTTCATACCACCCATAATTGGTTGCCCAGTCGATCGTTAGAGTCGTTGTCGTTCGTTGAGTTTGGCTAACGTCTGTAATCGTTTGTTGAAGGAGTTCCGAACGTCCACGTGCTGCTTGACTTGAGAAGACCCCCAGATCCGGGTTGTCCCAGACTCCATAGAACGTTTGTCTCTGTATCGAAAGCGGATCGTTCGATTCAAGGTACTTTCCGGTTCCGAAATAGACCAACTGAGTTTCCTGGTTCACGGGATGGAAAGTGACCTCGGGAGCCGACGTGATTGGCTGTCTGTCGGAGGCCGAACACGATGATCCGGAGATCCGGCATGCGACGAACAGCGGGACCTTCGATCCACCTGTTTCGGCGACCTTCCAGTTCGACGCATCATCCGAAGTGATATCGAACTTCCATAGGTTACCCTTGATGTCCCCTCCGTATACAACATCCGCTGTGCCATCTCCGTTGAGGTCCATGGGCGTGACAGCTGAGAGTCCATTGACGTTAGTCGAACTTCCAAACTGGCTATCAATCTTGATGTAGTCGTTGGTCAGTGTCCACTGGTGATCCAGTCCCTCTTCGATATAGAGGAGGAAGAGCACCGCGTGACCACTCGTGCTGTTATAGCCATTGCCAAGAATGACCGCCCATTTGCCATTGTTCAGCTTAACGATGTCAGGACGGCCATAGGTGTAGCCGAGGTCATCGTCGTCATCACTTGTGAACTCCCAGAGGACCAGCGAAGACGCGTTTGTCTCTGAGAAACGACTCGGGTCAGTGACGTCGAGCAGATAGACGCCTTTACCACCTTTATTGAGCCCTCCGACGAGCAGTGTTCTCCACTGCGGATTGCTGGAACCAACCCTAACTTTTGCATCGGTGGCTTTCGGGGTTCCGTCGACGAAGTATCTATGCTGGTAGGTCTGCGTGGTAAGTAATGCCAAATTCTGGAAGACCGCATTCGGAATGAATGCAACTTTCTCGACGCCGGTACTGGCATCAAAACCATGGAGCATCCCGTCGTTGGCACCGATGTAGATCATCGGGGTGCGACTCTTATTGGAATTGCGAAAATCGAAGTAGTCCTGCTCGTTGTACACGCGATAGAAGGCGGCATCTCCATTGTATCGGCCAGCTGGGGCGGCAACGTATGCGGGGCTCGAGTCGACGATATCACCGAGCTTCGAGATCAACCTTGCCCGAAAGTCGTTCGAGCTGTTCCCTTCCCTTGCCGAGCTTCCCCGAAGCCAATCGACACGAGCCTGAGCATTCACCGAGTTGGGTTCCCCCACGAGCTGGAGCTGGGAACGCTGACTAGTATTAAGGCTGTCCCATCTGAAGGGAATGCCACCCGTGGTGGGTGAGGGGTCGTAGGCGAGGATCACTCGTGAATCCGGTGCAGGCTTGTTGGACTCGTTCAGGTTCTCCCCTGCGTTCCACAAAGGTGTTTCGGACACGATTCCAGCCGTGCTGATCGGATACGCAATTAGCTCCCCGCTCCAACTGCTCGGATTGAACCTCGCCTGATAGACCGCGCCCCCAGTGCGCAGCGATGTTGAATTGGTCGCGACAGCGGAACCTGTTGTCGCCTGAGTTGCAGCCGTGAAGGCGGAATCAAGCGACGCCTCAAGCGAGCCTGGGTTGTTGACATAGAAGAACGTGTCTGGAATGCCATCCCCGCCCGAGACAACGGTGCCGTCCGCCCGCTTGTTGTCCCATTCGACCTGCTGATCCGGAAGGCTATTGGAAACGTTTCCTTCAACGAATCCGCCATATTTCGAAGCATAGTAGAGAGGATCTTTGAGTTCGGAAACTGCTCCGCTGGCCCCACTGACCGTGTAGCGAGCGGTGCGCGCCGTGTTGCTGGAATTGTCGCTGCAACCCTGACATCCGCCCGACGCGTTAACGTTAACGGCGCCAGCAACGATGGTGATGTTCTGAGGGTCGGTGTAAGAGAAATTGTAGATCCCAGAATGGAAGTGCGCGCCATCTTGGGTGGTGCCGCCAATCGAATAACCGAATCCCTGCGGGTTCGCGGTTGAGGCCGAGATCACACGTGTCGTAACATCGATACGCGTCGCGTCCACAACTTGATACTGCAGAATTCCGATAACGTCCTGGTCGTAGTCACCGCCTTGGTTTGAGTCCTCCCAGTTCACATAGTAGGTGCCGGACGAGCCATCCGCTGCTTGATTGATAACTCGAAAATCGACGATGGTGCCAGTGCCATAACGGTTGGCTGCAACATCGGTCCGGTCCAGGCGATAAGCGGGTTGGATCGTGACTGGACGACCGCCAACACTCAAGTTGATCTTCGGAACGGCTGTGGCGAGGGCAATACCATACGTCGTCACCTTGTAACTGGATTTATCCCCGGGCTGAAGCGTTGGCGTGGTTCTGATGCGGTTGGTGTGAGCATAGTAAGAAGCGCCAGCCATCAGATATCCACCTTTCAACGAGGGAGCTTCTGGGCAGATTCCCGTTGCAGCGCTCAGGTCAGAAACCAGTTTCGGTGTGCATACGCCGTTGTTGGTGGCTCCGTTTTCGCCGACTAGAGTTGTGATATTCGTGATGCCCTCGCCGTTGCCGACATCGGCCGTGTATTGGGCAGCAGTCTTGGGGGCGCCAAGAGAGGCGAATGCGTTGGTTTCCGCTTGGTCCTTGTCGAATGACGAGACGCTTGC
>CAZXNN010000283.1:0-4674 GCA_964641915.1 uncultured Nitrospira sp.
CCGTCGAGGTACTTCTTGCTTTCGAACGCGGCAGGGATGTCGCGCCGCAAGCTCTCGATGAACGTGGCCATGTCCCGTTTGAAGGCACCGCCTTGCCCGGCCGGAAAGGAAAGACCGACCGGCCGTGAGGGGTCCTGAAAGTTGTTGACGTAGCACCAGTCAGAAGGAGCCTGGGCTGTCCGGGCCAGACGTGTCACCATCTGACGGACCAGAGTGGCTTTCCCTGTGCCGACCGGGCCGGAGACGTACAGGTTGAACCCCGGGCTCTTCATCGAGAGACCGAACTCCAGCGCTTCGACCGCCCGCTCCTGGCCGATAACATCGGTGAGCGGTTCGAGTTCGCTCGTGTCTTCGAACCCTAACTGCGCGGGATCGACTGTGGGCGACAACATCGAAACGGGAACTCTAAATTTGTCCGTGCTCATCTACACTGCTTTCGTTGCGACCACCGGAGGTGGCTGTACGGTTGTGGCCTGGGGGCCTTTCTTACCTTGCTCCACTCCGAACATCACTTCTGTGCCGTCTTCGAGCTGCTTGAAGGTGAGGCTGTGAAGGGCATTCGCATGAAAATACACTTCCCCCCCGCCTTCCTGGAGGATGAACCCATAGCCTTCTTTGGGGAAGAGTTTACAGATCACTCCACGATTGGGTGGAACCGGTGGCAGGCGCAGTTCGGTCTCTGCACGCTTCTCACGAAACTTCCGCAGTTCAATCGTCACGGCTTCAAAGGCGCTCCGGATGGCTTCTTCGAACGTCTTATCTTCCTTGCGAGCGGTCACGGTATGGCGGCCTGGGATTGTGACAACCACGAGCGCTTCTGCGACGTGGTCTTGTTTCTTGTGATGGCGGTTCTTTGACAGAGTCACGCGGCCATGGGTCAGGTCGTCATGCCCTCGACGGAGATCCTCCATGCGGGCTTCGATTTCGGTCTTCCAGCGTGGCGTCATCTCGACATTGCGGCTTTGGATTTCTAAGTCCATCTGGTCCCCTCCTTTTCTTCAGTTTTAACTATCAGCAAGGCGGATGCCGTTTGCGTCAAATCCTCCGGTTGGAGAATTGCCTCAGAAAGAGGCCATCGGTTACGCCGTTTTGCGAATGGCCATCCTTTCCACGTGGTAAATGACCGGGCAGGCTGGCGCATTTCTCCTCAGTGGTCGCAATGTGGGTGAAGCGCAATGCGTCACTTGCGGCACCGAGAGAAGGGGCGGGAGATGGCGAAAACGGAATTGTATCAGTGGCATCGCTGTTACAGGCGGTCGTTCAGATGGCTGTTCGGTTGGAATGTGACTTGCGTGGCATTTGAGCATGCCTACGCTGAGAAAACAGGCTCTCGAAGAGTATCTCCAGTCGCGTTTTGGGCCTGAGGTGACCTTGCTGTCGTTCGGCGTGATTGGAAAGGCAAGTTCAGAAGGTGCGCATAAACAATACGGCTATGGGACACCGGTCAAGCTGACATTCCGTGTTGGTAACGATGTACGGTCGGCTGTGCTGGAAACTATGAAGCCCGGTCCTTTCGGCCACGAGCATATGGCTGATCGGGCACAGGCGATGTTGTGGGACTACGAGTCCTACGGACGGCTGCCGCGGCATGTGAAGGCGCTCGATGTCGGTGCTTTTACCGGCACACAGAAACTGCTGTCTGTTGCAGAGGGGCGGGAATACTTTGTCCTGAATCAATGGACCGACGGGGCGAGCTATCACGAAGATCTGGAACGGCTCGCCAAGGGGCGATCGCTCCGTCCGCTCGATCGCAAGCGGACCATCGCCCTCGCGCGGTACCTGGCGCAGATCCACGCGCATAAGAAACGGGATGCCGATTTGTACCGCCGCCGTTTGAGGGAGTTGATCGGTCACGGCGAATGCATCATGGGGCTGACCGACAGTTACCCGGAGCAGTTCGGATTTATCACGGAAGACTTGTTGCGAGGAATTGAGGATGCCGCCAACCGTTGGCGGTGGCGTTTGCGCGGACAGGCTAAACGATTGTCGCAAGTGCACGGGGATTTTCACCCCTGGAATGTCTTGTTCAGGAAGGGTGTCGATTTCGCAGTGCTCGATCGCTCACGCGGGGAGTGGGGCGAACCGGCCGACGATGTGACCTCCATGACGATCAACTATCTCTTCTATTCACTCTGCCGGTGGGGACGGCTGAAGGGGCCGTTCGAAGTGCTCTTCCGCCTGTTTTGGGAGGAGTATATCAAGGCAAGCGGCGATGAGGATGTGTTAGCAACAGCGGCGCCGTTCTTCGCGTTTCGCGGCTTGGTACTGGCGAGTCCTGTCTGGTATCCCACGTTGCCGATCGGTGTGCGTCGAACCATCTTTCGATTTATAGATCAGGTCCTCGCTGCACCGCGCTTCGATCCGTCACGGGTGAATGAATATTGCGGGTGAGTTATGAGTTGTCAGCCATCAGGAGTTGTTGGATTCAATCGATATTGAAAGCTGAGGGCAGATTGCTGATAGCTGTGTTCTGCGTATGAATCGGATCCAAGCCTTTGCCATCTGGATCACGGGCCTGCCGGCTTCCGGCAAGAGCACGATCGTAAGGGCGCTCACGCCGCAGCTTGAAGCGGAAGGCCTGAGAGTGGAGGTATTAGAGTCGGATGAAGTCAGGCGTGTGCTCACGCCGGAGGCAACTTACTCGCAGGCCGAGCGGGACCTCTTCTACCGCGCTTTAGCGCTGATGGGGGCGAAGCTGGTGGCGCAGGGCGTGACCGTGATCTTTGATGCCACAGCCACCCGGCGTGATTATCGCGACTTTGCCAGGAGCCTGATTCCCCGATTCATCGAAGTGGCGGTGGAATGTCCGCTGGAAATCTGCATGCAACGTGACTACAAAGGGACGTATCAACGAGGGCAGCGAGGTGAGTCCAGCACCGTGCCGGGGTTGCAGTCCCCGTATGAACCGCCGTTCCGTCCGGATCTGACCATCGATACGACGAACGTCCAGGCGAGCGCAGCGGCGGAGAATGTTCTAGGGCTTGTGAAGAAACGATTTCTTCAGTAAATAGCTGCCGCTTTTTATTCTTTTGCTTTTCCCTCTCGATGAAAGTGCCGCAGAAACCACTTGCATGCGTGCTCGGCAACCTGTTCCAGCGTGCCTGGTTCTTCAAATAGATGTGTGGCTCCGGGGACGACGATCAATTTCTTCTCACAGATGAGCTTTTCGTAGGCTGATTGGTTCATCTCAATTACCGGTTCATCCCATCCACCGACCATCAGCAGAGTAGGCGCGGTCACCGAGGGCAGGTAGGCTTCTGCCAAGTCGGGCCGTCCGCCTCGCGACACGATGGCCTGGATGTTTTGTGGCTCTCTGGCAGCGGCTTGCAAAGCTGCACCGGCTCCGGTGCTGGCGCCGAAATAGCCGATGCCAAGCTTCTTTGTGCTCGGGTCTTCGTCCAGCCAGGCTTTGGCCAGCAACAGCCGATCGGCCAGCAGATCGATATCAAACACCTTCCGTCGATCCTCGGCTTCGTTCGGTGCGAGCAGGTCAAGCAATAGTGTCGCGAGGCCGTTCTGCTGCAGATGGCGGGCGACGAAGTTGTTACGCGGGCTCAATCGTCCGCTGCCGCTGCCGTGAGCAAAGAGGATGATGCCGCTCGGATCAGGTGGGAGGCCTAGGATGCCCTCAAGCGCCAGTTTCCCGTAAATGATCCGGACATTGTGCTCGTGCGCACTCATCATCGCTTGGTCCAATCGTTCATATTTGAACTGTGTTAGCAAGTAGCTAATAAATAAGAGTAAAGCAATGATCGTGTTGGTCTTTGCTGTGAATAATTTCTCTAGAAGCGTACTTGCCTGAAGACGGTTTTGACTAAGATTCCTGATAAATCGATGTCAGGGGGCTATGCTCATCGTATAAATGCGACAAGCTGTACAATAATGTACGTATAAGTAGTCTCCACAGAGACAATTTTAGGCGATGCATATTCTAAGTCATTGATAATTATAAAACTGTAATGCTGGATCGCAACTTGCTCAATGCCCCAGGCATACGTCAACTTTCACCTGGGGAGGAAATAATCATGGGTTGTCCGAAATGCAAAGGCTTGATGATGTTGGAGCGCTTCTCGGATTTCTTTCTGGTGTTCTATGCTTGGAAGTGCGTCAATTGCGGAGCGATCATTGATCGGACAATCTCCAACAACCGCAAGAACAGTCTGGCTGCAAAAGCCGCGAAAGAAGTTGAAACCGCCGCTGCCTAACCGGTTGTCCGTTAGGCATTGGAACTCCGGCACGGTGCGTTCGGCATCGTCGAAATTGTGGGACTGTGCCGGCTGGAGTTCTTGGGTGGAGGCCCAGCCACAACCATTCATGGCCTGATCGCAGCCGGTTGCCTGTCACGTCGATTCCTTCCGTCGCTCGCGGTGTTGCTCACTCCTAAATCATTCCGCTGCCTCTTAACTCCCTCATGCTTCGCCGCCGCCGGCATGCCAGCTAACGACCAACGGCTTTCTTCTTTATCGCTGCGCAAGGCGCCGGTCGACTGAGTTCTGCCGGTAACAGAGTCTGGGTATCGACACAGGCGGTATCCAGCTGCGCTTGTGTCAGTCCGGCCGATGATGCCAGATTGGCTCCGTAGAAGTTCGCCTGACGGATGTCGGCCGCATCAAGGCGTGTGCCGCTGAGATCTGCCCCATGGAATGAGGCTCTCTGCAGCTTGGCTTCCTGCAG
>CAZXNN010000284.1:0-4639 GCA_964641915.1 uncultured Nitrospira sp.
CCATCGACAGCATGCTGAGAAACCGGGCTACTGTCGGGGAATATCAGCCGAAGAGTTACGCTGGAGGAAACAAAAAGGGGGTCCCCAAGGGAGCCCCAATACCCGACTACTATCCAGCCGTAGTTACCGAAGAAGTTTTCCAAGCGGCGCAAGCCGCAAGACAGAACAATTTGATTGTGGGACGCGGTAGAAAAGGAGGTGCCATTACCAACCTCTTTGCGGGTCTGACGACATGTGAGTATTGCGGGTGCGCCGTACTGTTCGACAGCCATGATAGCCGAAAAAGCTTGATCTGTGAGACCGCCTTAGAAGGAAGGCAGTGCATCCGGGCCGGTTGGTCCTATCAAGACTTTGAGGATTCCGTCTTTTACTTTCTAATTCATCCTGCAATGGACCAATTAATTAGTTCCGAGAACAAGACTAAGTTCGACAGTCTCATTGCTTTAATTGCTCAGGCGCGCCAGGAGCGCACTCTAGTAGTTCGATTGGAACTAGTAACAAAACTGAGGGAATCAGTATCCGAACTAAAGCTAGCATGTGGAGGTCCGTCGTCCGATCGCATGATGCCGAGCGCACTGATAAGGCGGGACTTGCCAAACAGGTTCTTTAGGATACGACTTTGGGATGGCCCGTTGTTGAAGGGATCTGCAATCTCATTGTGAGCCTCAATCGTCGTCCGTTAAGAAGCCGATTTGAGGGCTGACGGGACGGAGATGGCCGCGAGGAGCGCGGCCAGGAACAGGCGCCAGAAGAGGCGAATGTATTCGCTCGGCTTTATCGCGCCGGCTTTCTCACGCGAACTCCGGATCCCCCGCCGTTTTCGTCGATGAACTCCACACCCGCTGTCTCCAGCGCGGCACGAATTGCCAGATTGTTGGCCGCGGTCAGCGAAGTCGCCTCAGTTGTCAATTCAGCCCGTCGAATTGTGGTGAGGCCAACTGAAGACGACCGCGCCAAGTCCTCCGCACTCCAGCGGATAAGAGCTCTAGCCGCCCGTATTTGGGCACTGGTCAATGGCTTTTGGATTGACTTTTTCATTTCATGTGATATTTTTAATTCCATTCGGGTTGAAAGCGCCTGATTCCGAATGATTGTAGGAGAAGGCCATGATTCCTACCGTTTGCCTAGATTTTAAAGCTGGCGATCGTCGTTCCTTCATCGGCGGCTCGGACGCCCGGATCATCATGGGGGACGATGAATCGGCCCTGATACGGCTTTGGCAGGAGAAGCGGGGGGAGGTCGGGCCGCCGGACCTGTCCGGCGAACTCGTGGTCCAGCTCGGCACGGTGACCGAGGACCTCAACCGGCGCTGGTTCGAACGTAATACCCGTCAAACCGTCCGAGACGTCCAGCGGCGCATGTTTCATCCGGTCCACAGGTGGATGGCGGCGACCTTGGACGGGCGCGTGGAGGGCTCCGGCGCGGTTTTTGAGGCCAAGTTCATGCTGCCCTGGAACTTCTCGGAAGAAGCGGCGGCCGAGAAGCACATGGCCCAGCTCCAGCACAATATGTGGGTGACCGCGTCACGGTCAGCCGTCCTCTCCATCATCACCGGCGGCGGCAAATGGGTGGAAATCACCATTCCGGCCGATCCGCTCTACCAGCACCTTCTGCTCACCGCCGAAAGGAAGTTCTGGCGCTGTGTTGAAAACGGTGAGCCGCCCAACCTTTTCGGTACCGAACCGCCGCGGCCCCGGCTCGAGGCGGTCCGCAGTGTCGATATGAGCGGCTCGAACGCCTGGGCGGAGCTGGCCAACCTTTACCGCATCACCCGCCCTGCCGCGGCGGAGCATGACCGCGCCAAGGCTGAACTGAAAGTCCTGGTTCCCGAGGATGCCAGGGAGGCCTCAGGCCATGGCGTGCGGGCCAGGCGTTCCAAGTCCGGCGCAATCAGCTTTGAAGTACTGGAAGCGGTGGCCGGCCATGCAGCGCTCTAGCGAGAGCATCGGCGCGCTGGCGGCTGCGCTAGCCAAGGCGCAGGCCGAAATCCAGAACCCGGAAAAATCGCTGACGGCCACCGTCGTGTCGCCCTTTCCGCGTGAGGGGATGCGGAGCTTTCGCTATGCGTCGCTGTCAGCCGGGCTCGATCTGGCGCGCAAATGCCTGGGCAAGCACGAGATCGCAACGGTGCAGGCCACCGCCATCGACCAGGACAATGGCCTGATTAGGCTAACGACAACGCTCGTCCATGCCTCCGGCGAGTGGATCTCCTCGGACTGGCCGGTCTGCCCGGTCAGCGAAACGGCAGCTCCGCACCGGCTGGGTGCGGCGCTGACCTACGCCCGTCGTTATGCCCTCTTCACCCTGGTCGGCATTGCCGGGGAGGATGATCTCGATGCGCCCGACCCGATGCCTGCTGCGGCTACGCCCGTAGCGGCGGCGGCGACAGGGGTGCCCCAGGTTTCCAGCGGGCCGTTGCCGACCGCCAGCAAGCGCTCGCGTGCGGACAGCTCGAGGCCCCCTGCGCTGAAGCAGGACGATTCCGAAGGGCTCCGACAACAGCTTCTTTCGGAATTGGAGCAGCTCGGAGATGGTGAGGCCATGGCTGCGTGGGCGCATCGGGTGCTGCCGCTGAAGAACCAGCTCCTGGCCGATGATTGCCACGCCCTGGAGGCCGGATTTGCGGCCAGGCTCCGCGCGCTTGGCGAAGATGCGCCGGAAGAGGAAAACGAGTTGCAGGAAGCCGGCGCGAAGAAGTCCGGGCGAGGACACGCCGAGCCAGCTCGTGCCGAACCAGCCGACGCAATCGTCACCGTCATTGCCAAGCCGGTGCGCGAGCGCGACCACAACCATCTGCGCTTTGTGGCGCGGCGACCCTGCCTTGCCTGCGGCCGGACCCCCTGCGACCCCCACCACATCAAGTTTGCCGAGCAGCGCGCGATGGGGCGCAAGGTCAGCGACCGCTTCACCGTGCCGCTCTGCCGGCTGCACCACCGAGAGCTCCATCGCCGCGGCAACGAGCGCGCGTGGTGGCAGTCCTACGGCGTCGATCCGTTGGCCGTTGCGGCAAGGCTTTGGGCGATGACGCATGCGCTGGAAGATCCCGCTGCAGGTGAGAAGATCAATCACCCAATGCGCAACGGGCGGCGGCGATCCGGCAACGAAGCGCATCTCGCTGGTCTGCATCAAAATAACGAAACGAACCCAATTGCGCGGCCCGAGGCAGAATGAGCTCATTCCGACAGATCGAGGCAAACCGGCGTAATGCGCAGCACAGCACCGGTCCCGTTACCGAAGCAGGCAAGAAAAGGTCCCGAGGCAATGCCGTCCGTCATGGGCTGACCGCAGAAACCGTTATCGACACCGTGGAAGATGCCGAAGACTATGCTGCCTTTCAGCTAGCGGTCACGACCGACTACGACCCGCAATCGGCGGTGGAACGAGAACTGGTGCTCCGCCTGGCAAGCGTGCTGTGGAGGTTGCGTCGTGCTACCGCCATCGAGAGCGGACTGTTCAAAATCCAGGCGCAGCACTTGTTGCAGTTTCGGCAGGCCCGCCGAGGACATCTGCGGCGCCAACAGGTTATTGATCATCTCTACGGCAATGTGGTTGCCAGCGGTGCGGAAGAGCCGGTCGCAGCCGCAACTGATCACGGCCCACACGTCGATGCGCAATCGCCGCAGGCCGACGCAGACCGGTTCGACGATCTCACGCGATCATACAACCGATTGACGAACCTGTCGGCATGCCCGCTCGATCGCCTCCACCGCTATGAGGCAGCGCTCTGGCGCCAAGCGTGCCAACTCCTCTTTGCGCTGGACTTCTTGAACCGCGGCATTCGCCGGAAAAGTAACCGCCTTTTTCGGTAGACACTTCACACTATCTGCAATCAGCCATCAATGCGTTCGAACTTCACAAGCGGACAGAACGCGCGCTGAACTTTGGCTCTCGATCGCTGCCGAGATCGGTCAATGAGGAAGCACGGATGTCGTGCAGGATCCCGGTGGCCTGTACGCCGGCCTCCGGCTGGAAGAAGAGGCGGTCGAGAACAGCTTGGGCTGCTCGGGAACGCTTCTTCACGCCGCGGCTGCGGGTCATGAACCTGGACGAGATGAGAGCGCCTGGTGCGCGATAAATGCATCGCCTACGCAGGCACAGCGCCACCCGGAGCTGGCCGATCGGACGATCTGGGGCGTGTTCGAAGCCGAGCGTTCCGCTTGTTCCCTATGCCGGCCGGTTCGATGCTTCCATGCCGTGCCGGCGTCGTTTCGAAGACCTGTCCGGTCCGCTTCGACAACAACAAGCACTCGATCGCCGCCAGCGCGGAACTCCTACCTGATCCGCTTGATGATGGCGCCGCCGGGGAAGCCGCTGACGACAGGCAGCACCTCTTCCTGCGCTTGGTAAGGTGAGAGCCCGCTCTTCACGGACTCGTCTGCCAAATTTTCATGTTTCCCAAAGTCGGGTAGGCTGCCGAAGGCAGCTCCAACCCCACGCACTTCCTTTGGCTTTGCCGGCCTCCTGCTGCCAAGCGCAAGGCCGACGCTCGCACGAGAAGACGATCGAGGTCGAGGAAGAGGTCTCGTTGAGAATTGTGAAGCTCTGTGGAGGAAGAGCGACATCGCATCGATATGATCGTCGTAATCGGAGTTTGGGAAAGAGATGATCTCCTCGATCGCCGCCTCCACGGCGTCACGTC
>CAZXNN010000285.1:0-4632 GCA_964641915.1 uncultured Nitrospira sp.
GCCGCAGCGAAGGTGAAGCCGATCTTGGGGTGCACCTGCACTTGACGGAGCCCCTCCTGGGTCAGCTCGATCGGATCCTCTGCCGTCACGATCTTGCGGGCATCGGTATTCACCTGCTTCAACAGGGCATGCAGGGTCGTCGTTTTCCCGGACCCGGTCGGCCCCACGCAAAGGAGAATGCCCTGCGGACGTTCGACCAACTCCTTGACGGCCTGCAAAACGCCCGGCATGAACTCCATGGCCTCCAACGGCATCGGCGTTTTTGCGGTTAAGAGTCGCAACGTGACATCTTCGTTCTCTCCCGCCGTAGGGAGCGTCGCCACACGCAGCTCAAGGTCCCGATCTTTTCCGAGGCGATAGCGAATCTTGCCATCCTGGGGTTTGCGCCGCTCCGCGATATCCAAATTGGCCATGATCTTGATGCGTGACACGACCGCACGCCGGTATCCGGAGGGAATCTTCATGTAGGGGAAGCAGGTCCCGTCGACACGGAAGCGCACGGCGGTGTCACGTCCGGTCGAATAGGGCTCTATATGAATATCCGAGGCCCCGAGCCGGTCGGCCTCCGCAATCAAGTGGTTCGCCAGTCGCACAATGGCGGAATCGTGCTCCGTAATCTGCTGCACGTTGCCGTCGGCTTCGTTCCAGACCTCATGCACGAGTTCGCCGAGAATGTCGGCGATCACCCCGCGAGCCGACTGCTCGGTGGCCAGAAGCAACCACTTTTCGAGATCGCGCCGTAGTCCAACCATGACTCGAATCGTCAGCCGTGGGAATGCCCGACGGATGTCAGGATCTTTATCGAGATCCTGAGGATCCGTCCTCAGAATCTCCACCACCGCTCCCTGCCGCTTGATCGGCACCCACGCGCTTTTCCTCAGATACTCAAGGCGGAGATTCTTGAGCAGCGCCACCTCTAGAACAGCGCGCTCGTCAAACGCAAGAAACGGGCAGCTAAAATACTCGCTGAGCACGGCCCCAAAGTCGGACTTGGCAACGTGATACGTGTCGAGGAGGAGCGACTCCAGGTCCACACCTTCCACCCGTACCGCCTCAAGCGCGGCTTCCCTCTCATCCTGACTGAGCACGCCGCGAGCCACCAGCAGCGACAGGAGACGGCGCTCCCGATCCATACGAGCAGCCGGATTCTTGCTTAGCTGACGTTCCACGTTGTTAGACGGATTCGCGTTGGGAAGCTTGTCGACTGGACGCTGCACTTTTCACCTCCTCCCTGCCAAGTCGGTGTCATTCATATCGGACCATCCAGGTCCCTGGCGCGCGCATAACAACCGGAATCCCGCGAAACAGTCCGCGCCCCATCTCGTGGTCGTACCACAGCTCCATGGTCGCCCCCGGGTGAGTCGTCGCAATCGTCCCTTCCGCCGCTACGGCCCCGAACACCCGCATGGAGCGATCGAGCGTGATATTCCCAACGGCATAGAGCACCCCGTTCAAATGAATATTCGAGAGTGATACTGAAGTCCGGATCCCGGCAGTCCCGCTTCCTCCAGCAGGAGGGCTCAACACAGAGAGGGACTGCCCCGACCCAGCGGGCCCCACCATGACATGGCCTTGCACAACAAGGACCGCCTCAAGATAGGCCGTATTCAACCGAACCACCCCAAGGTTGTCGGCCCGCGGAGCTTTCTGATCTAAAGTGTCAATGAAGATGAGGCCGCGAGTATCGCCAACGCTGCGTGAGCGTAGATAGTCGTCGGGTGTCACCCCGCGGCCTGGCTCCACCGACCCACTCGAATACAAGAGGCCATCCTGATCAATTGCCACGTAGGTGCCATATTGTTTGGCAAGTTGCTTGAGCTGTTCGTACCCCCAGTGATCTCTCCGCACCCCTGGAACCGGATGCCGATTCGCATGGATATTGAGAGGAAGCACGCCACTACTGCTCTGCCCCGGTGACAATTGCATGAGATGAACCGGCCCCCCTACTAACATCGACAACCACCGGTCTTCGCGATGGGACATATCGCGATAACTCACACCGGTCACCGGTGCGCTGTCACTCTGCGAAGGGAGATCTTCCACCCGCTGCACAATCAGATCGCCTCCGACGGTCAGCTCTCCCCAATGCACCAGCGCACCCGACTCCGGCGCGACCTGAGGCACACCAAGATTGCCTCCAACCTGGATCCCGGCCCGCAGCGCCGGAATTTCCAAGGCACCGAGTTGCATCGAGACCGCATGTCTCACGGAGGAACTTACCGTCGAGACTGTTGCGTCGACGGTACAGAGCAACCCGGGACCGCTCGGGGCATAGACCTTCAGCTCTTGCACTGAGCCGAGATCCTGCAGGAGCCGAAACATTCCTGACCCCACATCGTTCAACAAATGGTGATCTACGCTCCGCGACGCATCGAGCCATACATCGGGACGATCGGCCGTTCCGATGAATTGAGACCGGCCGGCCTGGTCGAAAAATGAGGGACTTCCCTCTGAGGACGACTGCCGCTTGGTCAGGAGTGCCGCCAAGGCCGACGGGCTGGTGTGCGGACTATGAAACCAGGCAATGACCAGATCTTGCGCCGCATCAGCCACGGCCTGAGCCACAGCGCCCTCGGTGGCTCCCGAGGCACTCGACGCCTCTTGCCCTGCCAGATCCAGCAACGCCGCGCCCACCAGCGCCAGCACCAACGCAAGAATGATGACCCCCAACAACGCAATACCCTGTTCATGTGATGAGTGTGTTTGAACCGTCTCCATGGCACCTGACTCCTTTCATTTGATGCGCTAGGAGCGCACCGTGACTTCTCGAACGATCGTAGGGGCACCGACAATCGGTAGAAGTTCCACGGCGACACGATTAATCCGACCGATACCTGCGCCAGCCTTCCCCCACTCATCCCAATACGACAAACGCACGGACTGCAGATCGCCAATCAACGCCCCGGCGCCTCCATCAATCTGCCGCATCAACTGCGTGCGATCTCGGTCATCAACCCGGGTGTAGTACGTGACCCGATTGCGCACCTCCACCGACGCACCAGCCGGATAGGTTCCCCCAACCGAGCCACTCAGCAGGAGTTGGCTGCGCTGACCTGGGCTCCCCAGTCGGTGGGACTCGCACCCGCTCACCCCACAAAGCACCACCGTTTTCCCTGCATCCCACCCACTGCCGTTCTGCACCGGCAAAACCGTTTGACCGGCTGCGACAGAGGCAGTAGTCACCGTCCGCAACCCCTGGATGTTGGCGGAAAACTCAAAGCGATCAGATCTGGCAACGACAATGTTCGATGACGAAGCCATGCGTACTTCCTGCTCAAACACTTCCAAGCCCACCCGCATCTCTTGTTGGGCGGCCATAATGCGTTGCTGGCGAACGGCCTGAGCCTGCACGATATTGAACGCCTCCAGGCTTCCCGCCAACACCAACGTTCCGATCGCCAACGCCACCATCAGTTCTGACAAACACACCCCGGACGGTGAGATCAGGATTTTGGGCCACCGGTGAGGTCGAGTCGGTTCGCTCATCGGGCACCTGTGAATGTCGGATTGGCCCGCACGGTTCCCACCTCCACCACCCGCACGCCACCAAGCGACGGATAGGATGCCGCCGCCCGAATCGTCACCAATCCGGCGGTGCTGAGTGGCCCGAGACGGTCCAGCGCCACCGTCCACTTCAAAGTCACTCCGTCATGCTCCCACTGAGCCGAGTAGATGCCATCTCCGGCCAAGACATCGGCCCCCTGCCCATCATCCGCCATCATCACATCCATCCTGCCATCGTGGTCGAGATCATCCTGCAGAAGCGCCTCCCACCGCACGGACCGCTTTGCTTCCAAGCGCCCCTGCGCCAGCGCCAACGCCCTGGTCTTTATCGTCCCTTGTTGAACCAACCTGGCAGATAGCTGAATCGCCGCCATCCCTCCTATCACGACGATCGTTGAAATACTCATGGCGACCATCGCCTCCACCAGACTGAAGCCTCTATCGTGACGCCACCTCATCGAACTGAGACCCGTCCTGTGAGGCTCACGGTGATGGTGCGGGCATGCCCCTGGCCGCTGCGGAACTGGATCGTCGTGGCGGTCGCAGAACGACCGCTCGGATGAAACACGACATCCGGCCCCGCACTCGGCTCATCGATCTCAAGCCCTTTGTGCCGATACGACAACTGGTGGTGCTGCACGCGGTCATTGCCGATCTGAGCAACGATCGCCTGACGGTCTTGGTCGAATACCAGCCGAACACGGTCTCGTTTCGAGATCGCCCATTGCCTTGCCCAACGGAGTTCAGAGGAGACCTGCTGCGCAAACACATCGGCCTGCACCCGCGCGTTCAGCATCATCAGATTAGGAATGGCCAACGCCCTTCTACGTCACTCGCACCTGGTGTTTGACGTTCCTCGGTCAACCCCGCGTCGCGCATGGTCACCCGCCCCACGAAGCGTCGTGGCGTATGCTCGCGCCGTTGGTGCTGCTGGCAATAGCCGCCATTGGTAGCGGTTGGTCGTTCGCTGCCCCTGCGTGGATCGGCATGCACGAGGCGGCTCACCACGAGGGTACCCTCGCGCTGGTCATGCCTTGGGTGCCCGTGGCGGGCATCGCGTTGGGTGTGTTGGTCTACGGCCTCAAGGCGCCCAAGAAGGAGCCGCTGAGCTCCGGGATCTACACCCTC
>CAZXNN010000286.1:0-4631 GCA_964641915.1 uncultured Nitrospira sp.
ACGAGCGGACGTTCGGCACCGAGGTCGCACCTCCGTAAAGCGGTCCTCAGCCCTGTTGCATTAACGTTGACGCTCAACGCCGGCCGCACTGTGAGACTGTGAACTCCGAAAACCCAGCATCGCGTTCGCAGTCTGCTATAGAGCGATATCATACGGCATCTCCGTAATCCTTCGGGGATCAATCGATGATGTCTCGACGCCGCATGGCTAGTTGTTCAAGAAGTGTGCGTCGCGGCTTAGTTCCCATGTGTTCTCGCACATACTCTAGGGCGGCATGATTGTGCGCATAAACAAACCTAACAGCACGCCCAGCGACAAAGCGGTTGACGGCCTCCACCTGTTCGACAGGGTTCCGTCCCTCGACAATTCTTTGCGTCTCCAGATCGTTGACCGCAACAAACATGGCCTTTGGGCTAATTGGCAGAAACAAGAAGGCGTTCGGTTCCGTGAGCGTCCAGGACATGACGACAGGATGGTCTGAAGTCAGAAACTCTCCCGCGTCCGAGCCGATGCGCCTCACTAGCCAACGCATATTGTTCAGGAGCTCTCCGATCTTCTCATGATCGATCAGAGACGGCAAAAGGGACATCGCCAACTGATCCACATGGTCCGGACTACGCTGTGCAAGATATCCTTCTAGTGTAGCTGGATCATTGGGTCTCCTTTCGGCTGCGTACATCCTCTCCAACTCTGGGGTGCGCCGTGCCCATTCCTCAGCCACTCCGGATCTCAGAGCCGTGATGTCCTGTGGGGTACGCAGCAGGAGAGATACTATGAAGCGTGACCACGCGCTTCTCGGTTGTGGCTCACGTCTGATCCGAGGATCGTCATCTTCCAACATCCTGAGCGCCGTCGCCGCGAGGGAGTCAAGCCGTTGCATAAACCCTTGCTCGATTCCCTGTGCCTTCTCGGGCGGAAGGCCCGGAAGCTCGTAGAGGTGCTCGACATAACCAGTTTGTACAGGATGCTTGCGCTGGGAAACGACTTTCATGCGGGGTCGGCTAAACTCAAAAAGCTTGCCGTCCTCGCCCGCCCAGCGTGCAAGGTAGAAGACTGGCAGGTGGTGATGCTTCCGTGGGACCGACATAGCTTGGACTTCAGCTAGCGCAGAACCTTGGCTGTGAACGCGGTCGGACGCCCTTCTCGAGTAAAACTAGAATGCCCAGTGTGAATGCCTCATAACGTTGGAAGTGAGCGGACGATCGCCGCAGGTGCGAGGTCCGCTCGACTGACCTGTTATGCCACTCCAGGGAGTCTTCTGATCGACTCATCATCCAAGGATGTCGTCAAAAACGGGATTTGCGGTAAGCTCAGACAACAGGCGATTCCGTTCCTTTTCATCCCTCTCGATCCACCAGTAGGCGACAGTGTCATCCCCGAGCGGCGCCAGGATCTTAGGCAGTTCCTTGCGCAAGTCATTTACGGTCATAGCGGAGGCGTCCTTGTAGCTCTGATCGGTCAGGATAAGGATTCCAGGGTGCGGGTCAGCCTCACAGTCAAAACTCAACTTCAAAAGACTGTGGCTAAACGTGCGCTGCGGATTGCTCCATTTGCGCACCTCGCCACCCGCTTGCACCGCATACTTCGGCTCATATTTCATCGTAAGCTCCAGATGTTCCTGCGACGTAATAATATTCAGGCCAATCCGCATAAGAACCGGATCTGCCAGTTTCTATCCGCGTAACACACCTTCAATGATCGGGAACAATATCCCATCATCGACGGTGGTGCAATGAGTGACGGCCCATCGACCCTTTATCCCGGGTTCTTATGCGGATTCTGATAGCGGTCAGTCGTGAACTTCTGTTTTGGGTCGGATACCGACGGTCGCAGAACGGCCACTTGGCGACAGTCGCTACGGCAATCTCCTCGCCGGAAAGCTGCCGTTCATTAGAGATGGACTCCTGGGAATAGGAATTTTAAAAGGCCTTTTTGACGTGACCGTAAAGTACCAAAGAACCCGGTGCGGGATCTATTAGGGATCTCCGCTCGCTGAAAGGCGGAGTTAACCCTGTGCGGATGGTCCGACTGGCCCTTTTGCCAGGGATCAGGCCCAGCATGTTGCTCTCTTGTGGGGTGGGGGCTGGGCAAATGGGCAAGGGGGATCTGTCCGCTCCAGGCACTGAACCGGAATCCGGTGGGAAGCTTAGGCTGTTTGCAAGAATGTGTCGAGGCGGGCCGGTGCTCGGGGTGGCGCGCGGGTGGGCAAGCCCAGATGCGCGAGAATCTTGCCGATCACGGCTCGTACGCGCTCTCCGCGTTCGAGCCGCATGTGAATGACATTGGCGCCGACGTGTCCTGTAGCTCCGGCAACGACGATCATGCGCTACCAAATGCCACTTCTGCTGGCCGATGTCGAAGGTCAGTGCGAGGCGGTCGTGAGGGTTGGCTCTGGCGTAACCACCACGGTTTTGAGCTCAGGCGGCAGGCGGCGAGCAGGCACGACAAAGGGCGGCGGCAACGGACATTGGGTACAAGGTCCGCGCATGGGTACCGTAAGTGAGTGGCCGAGCTTGAGGAATGTGCCGCGCATACCGTTCGCGCGCTGAATCATGCGAACGCTGCTGCCGTACTTGCGCGCGATGCGGCCGAGCGTATCGCCGCTGCGCACTCGGTGCGAGACCTTGTTTTCGTCAGGGCGCTTGGCGAGCAACGGCTGCACGCGGCGACCAAGCTCTTGCGAGCGCGGCGAGAAGAAGCGGACATGGAAATGATCACGGTGGCGGCGCGCATGCTGAACGAGCGATGCGGTTCCCGCGTGAAACAACGAGTCGAGCCACTCTTTGTCTTCGCCCTGCGCGAGCGCGTGTTCGTAGAGGACGTTCTGAATACGGCGATCGGCCAGGATCACTTGCACGTCTGTTTGGGTCACGATCGCGCGAATGAGCGCCCAGTTGCGCGCGGGATCGATCACTTTTTCACGGGCGCGCGGCAATCCACCAGGACCAACGTCGTTTTTGTAGAAGAAGCCAAGGTCAACGTCGCGCCCCGACTGGTGGCTCCTGTGTGGGCGCACATATCCGCCGTCTTTTTTGCCAATGTGGTTCACGCGCAGCGGGACCGAATCTGGGAACTGCGCTTTGACCAGCCGCGCCGCCGCAGACAAATAGTCGACCGTCTCTTGGGTGCCCCAGGCGTACTCGGGGACCACCAACGTCCAGGCGGGATCTTGTGACATTTTGACGGCGCCAATCATGCGCCCCGATTCGGCGAAGCCCACCGAGATGGAACCCAGCGACGCGAGGTCGCCGCAAAAACGTTTGTCCAAGTCTTGGTCTGTGAGGTCCGTCGTATAACGAATGGTCTCATCGAGCGGGACGTTGGCGCCCGGGATCGCTTCCAGTTCTGGGTCGATGCCGTTTGCTGGCTCGGCCTCATCCTGATCGTGGTCATCCGCTGCTTCTTCGGCTTCCACAGCGACGGGCTGTGAGGTGGGCTCCTCGGCCCAGGCGGTGGCGTAAAGAAAGGACGTCAAAATCAGAATAGAGGATCGAATCACCAACCAAATCTCCTGCCGCAAACACCAAGGATTCCAGGTGCATGGCCGGCGCGTCAACTATTTGGGGAGAATAGGAATTTTAAAAGGCCTTTTTGACGTGACCGTAAATTACCAAAGAACCCGGTGCGGGGTCAATTCGCAGACGTTCCCGTCTGAAAGGCGGGGTCGGAACAATGGGGCCGCATCTTGTAAGCATACATTGGGGAGGCCGTCCGACAGATGTGCGCTTGCGCTCAGCAGAAACAGCAAGCTAATGGGGGATGAAATGGGGGGGGGCCGAAATGGGGAGGGGCCGAAATGGGGACATTCTGAATTTCCGCAGATAGTGATTCAGTTTCGGCGGCAAGAAACCCAGAATGTCTCCTTAAATCCCCCGCCTGATAGCCGTCAGTCGTGGACGTCAGCTTTGGGTCGAAGGCTGCCATCGGCCAAGTGCGGAAGTTCGGCGCCGAGATCGCACCGCTATAAAGCGGTCCTCAGCCCTATCGCATTAACTGGACAATGAGCCGCGCCATCTCCTGGCGTCGGTCTCGATCGGGTTGTTAGGCCTTCTTCGTCTTCGCTCTGCGATTTTTGGACAGCAGAGGAATTAAGCAACGCAACGTCCTATTGACAGACTCCGAGTCCGGGAAATAGGCGCGAATATCTGGTTCGAGCACAACAGCGCCTTCTTTGGGCGCGACGTCCTTCACGATTGTGGTCCCGTCCGCTTTATGGATCGTGACGGTGTACCCATCTCGCAGGGCTTTGTGATGCTTGCCGCGTGCGCCCCCCCTAAAATCATATTCGGGACGCATATCATCGTCCTCCGCCTGTACTGTTCTAGCCATTGCCTTCTTCATATAGCCTCCGCTCCGATGAGGTTGCCTTTCGGCAACTGACAAGACGGATGTTCGAGCCCCGTTCCGTATAGACCACTACGAGCATACGGCCTTTGTCAGAACGGCCGATATCGATATACCGTTGTTCATCCCCTCAGTGGGCCGGGTCATGAATGGTCATGGAGAAGGGATCGGTGAACACTGTTGTAGCATCATCAAAATCGACTCAATGCTTTCAGAGATTCGCTTTGGCTATCTCTTCATCCCACTCAAACCACAGGTACATTAAGGGGCCTCTAAACTATTCCGCA
>CAZXNN010000287.1:0-4621 GCA_964641915.1 uncultured Nitrospira sp.
GATCGGAACGACCTGAACCTGAGATCTGCATATCTCTCTCCTTCTTCTGGGAAACGGCTGAGCCCACCGGGGTTTTCCCCTCTCGGTTGCTTCAACCCCTGTCGCACACCTTATCGGTCTTCACTGTCGGGAACTTTAGCGGTTGGCGGATAATTCTTTTCGATATAATCCTGAACCATGCGGGTAATCCCGATGCCCCCTGACTCAGATGCCCTGTTCCCAATCTCCTGGTCATAAAAGGAGTAAAAGTATGAGCCCATCTTGCCGGACATCTCTGATTCATGAACGGTTTCCCGCATGACCTTCATGAGATAAGACACAAAGAATGCTTCATACTGCTTAGCGGCCTTCAATAACTCTTGCCGATCGCCAGGACTCCCCTGTACTTTCAATGAGTTGACGTCATTCTGGTTTCCCAGTGGATCGGTGAAGACCGGGGACGAAAGAAACTGCGCCTGAGTTGAATCATGAATATTCATATGGATTCTCGTATCCTACAACAACGATTGCACGATCACGCCTTGCTCATACTTATTAATACAATCAAGGCATTATCTATATAATCTCAAGAGTAGCTTGGAGTGCTCCAGCTGCCCGGAGCGCTGAGAGAATCGAGACCAGATCTCTAGGTGTCACACCAACCGCATTGAGCGCCCTCACAACTTCTCCCAACGTGACGGTTTCATCCACGACGATTAACCGAGACTCTTGCTCCTTCACCTCAGTCTGTGCATCTTCTGTCACAGTGGCTGGTTGATTGCCGGCAGAGCCAATCAGTGGTGCATTTGGCTGAGAAACACTCAAGGTATTCTTCACCGAAATCGTCAGATTCCCATGGGAAATAGCACAGGTGGAGATTCGCACATGCTCGCCAAGTACGACCGTACCAGTTCGTTCGTTGACCACCACTTTGGCGGCCATATCGACCGATACATCCAGGCCTTCAATCGAGGCGATATATTCAACGACTCGACCATGGAAGGCTGATGGAATTGTGGCTTTGACAAGGCCGGCATTGACGGGTAGAGCGCTCCCTTTGCCGAAGACCCCATCGATTGCTTCGGCCGTCCGAATGGCGGTCGTGAAGTCCGGCTGCCGGAGCATCACCGAGACGGTCTCCCAGGCATCGATATTGACCACCAGCTCCTTTTCGATAATCGCTCCCGCCGGTATAACTCCGGCGGCCTGGTGATTCTTGGTGACCGTCGCTCCTCCTGCTCCGCCTGTTCCACCCAGAAATCCCCCAACCGAAACCGGACCCTGCGCCACGGCAAACACTTGCTGATTGGCCGCTTTGAGAGGAGTCAGCAAGAGCGTCCCGCCCTGCAAACTTTTCGCATTGGCCATGGAGGACACAACTACATCGAGGGTTTGGCCAGGCTTGGCAAACGGAGGAAGCTTGGTGGTGACCATGACCGAAGCAATATTTTTGGTGAGGAGCTGGATCGGATCGATAACCAGATTGATCCCCATCTTGTTCAGCATGGACATCATGGCCTGGATCGTAAACTGGCCGCCGATGACTTGGTCGCCGGTTCGATCAAGCCCCACGATCAATCCATAGCCGATCAATTGATTTTCGCGAATACCTTCAATGGCCCCGATGTCCTTGATCCTGACCGCCTCCGCAGAAAGCGGCACACACAAAAATCCGACGAACGCTCCCACGATCCATGACTTGGTATACCGGGTCATCATTGGTTCTGCGATCCCCTCGTATTACAACTTATGCACAGACTGAATGGGCGACTTTCGACCTAGGAGCATTCTCGAAATCCATCCCTGCTCCGATGCCGACTCTTGCGGAATGCTGACTCGGTTCTTCCCGCTATGCCAATACCCCGTTCGACCGGGATCCTGAGGCGGGTCCAGATCCGCTCTCCTCACCACGCCGCTCATCACCATCATTTGCAACGACTGGAGCGAGAGTGCGCCGCGCCAGACGCCCCATTTCGCCGAGACTTTCCGTTTAGGAATCGTGTTCACTCAGGATACCCTCCCTAGAACGGGTAAACCCAATCAAGAATGCGGACCAGCCATCCCGGCCGCTGCACATCGTCCAACACTCCCAACCCTGCATATTCGATCTTGGCGTCGGCGATCGCCGAGGAGAGCACGGTATTCTTCGTGTCGACGTCGACTCGCCGCACAATACCGGCAATCGTCATCATTTGCTTTTCACTGTTGACCGTGACTTCTCGCCGTCCTTCTACTCGCAAATCGCCGTTCGGAAGCACCTCCACGACAATCACCGAGATCGTACCGGTTAACGTTCCTTCCCGGTTGGTGGCGCCTTTCCCGCTGAATTTGTTGCTCGCGGACGCATCAACCCCCAGCCCTCGCCTGGCTTCATCGCTGATCCTGAACCCAGGAATTCCGAAATATCCCACTCCGGATCCTGCCAGAGAATTCGACAGGGTAGAATCGCGTTGTGCTGCGGTATCCGCGGACTTTGACCCTTTATGTTTTTCGACAATCTTGACCGTGAGAATATCCCCCACCCGCATGGCGCGCATATCTTCATACAAGTAGGCGCGGCCGTTATCCTCCTGCCACAGTGAGCCCAGAGTCTTGGGAGGAGCTAATGTCGGCACCGTGAGCTTGGAGGACACCGAGGCTGAGCTTGAGGGGAGGAGACTACAGGCGCTCACCGTCAGGCCCGCCATCACCACACAACATGTGCGAATGTTTGCAACACGCATGGGCGTCCCTAAAACTCCACTTGAACGAGACCTGGAGCGACAATCTTCGCGCGCAGCTCTCGCCCCGAATCAAGGTTAGCCACCATCACGGTCTGTCCGACTTGTCCACTCCCCTTCGTCACGCCTGATGTTTGAACGGAGAAGTTGCCACGCCGCGCTTCAATCATGACGTGATCCCCCTTCTTGACCATAAACGGCTTTTTCAAGAAGGTCGGACGCAAGGGAGTATTCGGTTGCAGTGGACGAACCGTGCTCTTCCCAATGACGGCCTCAGGGTCCGTGATGAAGGGATGTTTCACATCGTAGGTGACGATCCGCGCGGTCGTCAGATCATCCGGTTCAATCGTTTCTTCAGACTTCAAGTAGCGGGATGGGACGACCACATCGATCATGGCTGATATGTCAGCCAGCGCGTCAACGGTTTTCCAGGGGTTCCCGTTGACCGTCACCTGGATGGCAAAGCTTCTGCGCCCCATGGTCGTGGAACCTCCGGCGACGGAAGGGATCTGCAATTCGATCACCCCCACCGGAATCTTGATCGGATCCAGCGGTTCCAGAAGGGTAACCTGCACCGATTTCACCCTGGTGCCCCATTCCCCTTCGAGAAATCTCTGAATGGTTTTCTGGATCTGCTCAAAATGCAGCTCCCGCATCGTCGGCCTAGTCGCATCCAGCTTCCCGAGGGGCTGTCCGTTGGGCCCCTGCCCTCCAATCGAGACCGGTTTGGCAAACTTCTCCGCCGTGCCGCCGATGGCCTGATTGGCCCCGGCGGCGAGCATACATGCGGCGACGATGATGCGAATGCTGGTCATGGCTTCTTCCTTATCGTCTAAGATTGTTCGCGATGGACATCATCTCGTCAGACGCTTGAATCGTTTTCGAGTTAATTTCATAGCTCCGCTGCGCAATGATCATATTGACCATTTCTTCAGCCAAGTTGACGTTCGAACTTTCCAGGAAACCCTGCTGAATGGTCCCGAATCCGGTGGAGAATCCTCCGGTCCCTTGAGTCGGAGGGCCTGACGCAAAGCTGTCGATGAACAGATTGTTTCCCATCGCCACGAGTCCGGCCGGATTGTCGAATCGCGTCAATTGAATCTGGCCGACCTGGGAAGCCTGCGTCACGCCAGGGAGCAAGACGGAGACGGTCCCGTCCTGGCCGATATCCATTTTTAAGGCACCCGAGGGAATGGTAATCACGGGATTCAACAAGTCACCGTCGCCTGTGACCAGGTTGCCGACGTTATCGCGCTTGAATGACCCGTTCCTGGTGTACATGATGGTGCCATCCGGTCTGGAGACTTGAAAGAATCCCGGTCCATCGATGGCGATATCCAGGTCGTTGTTGGTCTGGCGCATGTTCCCTTGGAGCCATTCCTTTGAGACGGTCGTGGGCCGAACACCGGCGCCGACTTGAATGCCCACGGGAAAGACGCCCACGTTGGATGCGCTGGTGCCCGGCAAGCGCTGGATTTGGTAGAGCAGATCAGCAAACTCTGCCCGGCTGCGCTTGAAGGAGTTGGTGTTGACGTTGGCCAAGTTATGGGCCACGGTATCCACGTTGATCTGTTGTGCCGTCATTCCGGTGGCGGCTGTCCACATTGCCCGAATCATAATCGCCTCCTAAGCCACTCGCCCGACTTCTTGAATGGCCGTTTCAGCCATCCGGTCCAGGGTTTGAATCAACTTTTGGGCCGATTCATATCCGCGCATCCCTTCGATCATCTTGACCATTTCACCGATAGAATTGACGTTGGAATCTTCGATGTGCCCGACCTGGACTTGGGGAGATTTTGCAGGGAACCCCTTATCGGAGATGAACATGCCTTCCGCATACTTCTGCGGCATGTTGGAGTCGGGAAAATCCATGACCTTGATGGTGCCAACGGGGTTGCCGTTGACCTTGATTTCACCCTGAT
>CAZXNN010000288.1:0-4593 GCA_964641915.1 uncultured Nitrospira sp.
GGGTAGACGATCGTGTCGTCCGGCAGCGCGAACAGTTTCATCCGAACGGAGTCGAACAGTTTCTCCGGCGAGCCGCCCTGAAAATCGGTCCGGCCGTTGCCGCGGATGAACAAGGCATCGCCGGTGAAGACGGCGCCGGGGAGCACGTAGCTCGTGCAGCCGTTCGTATGACCGGGGGTTGCCAGCGCCGTCAGTGACGTCTGACCTAGCCGCAGCGCCTCGCCCTCGAACAGGAATAGATCCGCGCCAGTGACCTCGCCCTTGGCGCCGCCGCCGTACACGATCTGCGCGCCGGTTCGATCTTTGATGGCCGAGGCGCCGGTGATGTGATCGGCATGGATGTGCGTTTCGACGGCAAAGCGGAGGGTGAGCCCAAGCTCGTTGAGGAGTCGAAGGTCGCGCTCGACGTTTTCGATGACGGCATCGATGATCACGGCCTGCTGAGACTCGCAATCACCCACGATGTAGCTGCGGCTTTCCGCCCGGTCGTCCACGTCTTGAATCTCGTTGACGTCCAACAGAACGGTGATGATGTAGGGCGTGCTGATGGCCACAGGATGTACCCGGAAAATTTGTTGCGACGCGAGCCAGGAAGCGCGGTCATTGTACCTGGTCCTGGCGGTGTGGTCTATCGCAGGGGGAAGCGAGGCGGGAGATGGAGGGCGTGCCGCTGCTGCTGGGGTGTTGGACTGCAGGACCGGCCCCTGATTTGTGCGTTGTCATCGTCTGTCCATTCGGTGCCCCAGCCGGCAGGTCCAATTTTCGTTTCTGATATGGACAGACCCAGATTTTGGGGGCATATAAGGCGTGCAATTGACGTCCGAGGTGCTGCTCTATCACTTGGATTAACCACGAGCATTCCTGGAACAGGTGGCCAAGCAGACGAAAAAACATTATTTGTTCTTGATACGCATTTGTCGATCGAGTCGGATCGGGTCAAGCCCCAATATGTGTTGTCTCCTATGACAACGAACGAATCTCTGAAGGGCCGCTGGTATAGAGAGTTTCAGGACAATGTTTCCGCTGACGATCGGCAAGGTCTTCGGCGGGCCTCTTTCCATAATAGCCAGTCATTTTTGGGTGAAACGAGAAGACCTCATCGGACTGATGTACGAGCTGGGTTTCAAGACGGTATTTGAACAGTTTGATTATCACGCCCCGGATATCACCAAGGTATTGACGGAGAGTTATGAATATTCATTGCGGGGAAGATTCGTCGGCATTCGGTAGGATCGGGACGAATCATCTCGTGAAACCCCTGCTTGGCTGGTTCACCGATCCAGGGAGTCTTTTTTAGGATTCTTTCGGCCGTCCGCGTGGCCGTAGCGTCGCTTCCATCCCAAACCGCTTCGCCATCCGCTGCACCCAGCCTCCTTCCTCGCCGCCCATCCCTCACCGTTCCCCACTTCGACCCCTGTAGGCAAGATGGTCAGGAATGTAGAATCGCCCTGTCTTCTTCTCCTGCGCGATTCCTGAATCGAAAAGGGGGGAGCAGGTTTGTCCTGCTCCCCCCGGTACTGTTTCTCAATCCTTGACGGGCGACGCGAGATCTAGTCTCGATCAGCGCTGTCCTCGGATTCATCTTCCCGATGAACTATGAGCGTATCATCGAAGGGCGTCCCGGCCGTTCCATTGAAATAGGTTCTTGCTTTCCGCAAGGCCTGACGCCCGATCTTCCGGCCCATTTTCCTCGCCTGGATATCCCCATCGATAAAGTGAATGCCGCCGAATCGTCGAGAAATGCCGGCTTCGTTCGCCGCGTCGCGGAACGTGCGCCAAGTCAGGGTGACATCGGAGGCCGGAACCAGCCCTGGCTCAACACGAGATGACCCGGCCGGAACCGTCACCGACATGCCGAAGAAATCACTCCCGGTGAACTCTTTCAGCACACGGGCTGCGGACGCACTGAAAATACTATGGCCGGAAACATACTCCGCAAACGGTGGCGTGACGACAGTGCTCGCCTGATAGGGCTGCCAGGCGGCGCCATCGATCAGTCTGGTGCCTAAGCCAGGACCGGCCCAGGCCTTCACCTGCTCACCGGCAAAGAGGAAATGAATCGCCGATACCGGCCGAATGTAGTCGAATGCCTGCTTGGCCTTCCAGGAGGAAATGCTGGCATCGAGGACGGCATTCGTCATGGCAAAAAACATCTTCACATCCTGATCAAGGCTGTGTCGATCGCGATGAGAGACAAACTGGGCGAACAGCGCCCAGTGTCCCGGGGGAAGCTCTGAGCTCGGGCCATCGGCCCAGTATTCTGCGATCACTTTCTCGCGATCCGTCAGATTCGCGCTGTAGGCCAGCACCTGCTTGGCCTGCTTTACATACTGTGCCGCGTCTTTCGGGTAGAAATTGGGATCTTTGGGAGAGAACTGGTCCGGGGATCGAAGCGCAAACGGGATCACCTGTCCCCAATGAGGCGCGATGAATTTCTGAACCACAAAGCCCCCGTGGCCGTCGCTGACGCGCAACGGCTGCCACCGGTTCGGATCATTGATGTGGTCCGGATCGTTCACAGGCAGATACCCGGTGTAGTCGGCATAGGCGCCGGGCGCAAGATCGCCCAGCTGGTTGGATCCGTCATGGTGGCGGAAGTCTAACACCGCCTGACAGGCAGCATTTCCAACCCCTGTGGCCGTATGCGTGTCCAGAGAATGGTCGGTGGGATCAAAACCGAGTTGCGTCATCGCGAGATCAAACTTCGCCTGCTCCGTGGGAAACAAATCGCTCAGCGCTCGATAGGCGGCAAAACTGACCGCCTTCTTTTTGTTCGCCAAGGTGCGTTCCGCAACCGGCTGGCGAAGCGTGCTCCCGAGGCGTGTGCCTACAGCGACGCCATCGTAGGGAGCCCAGGCGTCATACATACAGGTATGCGTGATAGCCAGCATGCGCGCGACCATCGGCGGGCCCGGATGCGTATCCCGAATCGCCTCCAGCGCAACCTCATTCCATGTCACCACTACCGTGTCCGCAGCATGCGCCGCACTGACCGGGCCTATAGCCAAAAGGCCGAGACCGAGCATCCCTACAACCTGGTGCGTCCAATGTTTCACGTGCCCCTCCTTCAATCTGGAACCTGACATTACGGTGAGCCTGCAGGCTCACCACAGCGGATAAGGAAATTCAAGGAAGAGCAATAGCGGTGCCACTTCCTGACAGTCCGATAGCAGGAAAACGAGAGAGACACCCTAAATTTGTTGGGATATAGAAAGGGGGGGGTGTGTTCGATAGATTATTCCAGCTGCGTCCTGAAAACTGGGACGAAAATGACCACCAACCGCCAGAAAACATACATGCCCTCCGAAGGGGTGTCGGCATGCTCCATTAAAGCCTGGGAAGTTCAAAATGTCCCCGGTTTTTTCTTCCGAATGAGCGAAGAGCTTTGGCGAAACAATGCGGCGAGGGGGAATGGACTAAAGACATCCATGTTCGAACCGATAAAGAAAAATGTTATTTCATCAGTAAGGACACACGATGAAACACAACGAGACGGCGGTGTTGCGGAAACTGACGGAAGATTCTGCCATGCAGCTCCTGGAGGGGGTGACGCTGCCGCCTCAACCGGGGACGTTGCTGGATATCAATCGCGAGCGGGCCAAGGCCGAGCCTGACGTGGAGGCCGTGGCCCGCATCATCGAGCGGGATCTGAGTGTGGCGGCGGCGGTGTTGAAAACCATCAACTCGCCCTGGTTCGGGTTGCCGAAAAAGGTCGAGTCGTTGCGCCAGGCGGTGGTCTTGCTGGGGATGCCTAATGTCGTCAATGTCGTGATCGCCCTGGCGATGAAGAGCGAACTTCAGGGGAGCAATCAAGCGGGGATAGACCGCTTCTTTGACGAAGCGAACGACACGGCGCTGGTCCTGTCGAGCGTGATGCGTGAGGTGCCCGTCATGTCGGCGGACAAAGCCTACCTGCTCGGGCTCTTTCGGGATTGCGGCATGCCGATTCTGCTGCAACGCCTTCCGCAGTATGCGGAGGTGCTGCAGGAGGCGGCGAAGAAGCCGGAGCAGCCGCTGACGGACATCGAGGATGCGCGTCTCAAAACCGATCATGCGGTCGTGGGGGCGCTCATGAGCCGGCATTGGCATCTGCCGGAAGAGATCGGCACCATTATTCTCAATCATCACCGGACTCGCGAGCTGTTCGGCGGTAAGGCGACGAGGCTCACCCCGTCCGAAGAGAGTATCCGGACCGTGATTGCGGTCTTGGCGATGGTGGACTGTATCTGTCATCGCCTCCGGAAAGGCAAGGATTCACCGGAGTGGGGTGCTATCGGCGAGAAGGTCCTGGCGCACCTCAAATTGGATCAAGCCGAATTCGAGCATCTCGCCTGGGATCAGCAGGATCGGTTCGCGGCCTAGCCCAGGGGTATCGCCTTCCTCTAAAAAGCCGGCGAGGTTCCTCTTGAAGAGCGAGCCATACGCGCTGGATGCGCGGGGACATAACCAAACACCGCTCCGCAACTCAGAAGAAATTCAGAATGTCCCCGTTTTTCTCCGGCTCCTCAGCGGCCGGCTCGCGCCGCCACGGCGAAGTGGAAGAAGTAGCGGTCTAGGCTGGCCAGATCGCTGTTGTATGCGGAGCCCCCGCAC
>CAZXNN010000289.1:0-4586 GCA_964641915.1 uncultured Nitrospira sp.
GCGAGGGGACCATGGAAGAAGTCGAACGGGCGCATATTCTCCATGTCCTCCAGGAAGCGAACTGGGTCATTGAAGGGAAGCAGGGTGCCGCCACTCGGCTGGATCTCCATCCCAACACCCTTCGCTCGCGCATGAATAAGCTCGGCATTAAGAAGCCCCGTCTCACCTAAGGAGATTGATCTCCCTTCCTCCCACTGAATTTCGTGGCGCTACGATATCCCGTGGGTAGGATCGCATTACGGTACTGATTATCTTCTCGTCGGCACATCACACAAGCCGTTGATACCGCTCTTTATTACTCTCATTTCTTACCTATCATCCTCTCTGGCATCGGCCTTGCGGTAACACAGGACTGCGATGGCCATGGCACTGATATATCACAGCACTCATTCCATCTAAGGAGCATAAATGAAAACTGTCATCATTATTCTGTCCGATCCGAAGAGCGGTTCTGAAGAAGCGCTTGGGCGAGTCTTTAATGCGCTGGCCCTGGCGTCCGAATGTAAGCAGAAGGGCGATGAAGTCGCCGTCGTGTTCAACGGCACCGGCACCCGGTGGCCGGCTGAGCTCACCAAGCTCTCACACCCAGCCAATGGTCTCTACAATTCGGTGCGTGATGTCGTGCAAGGCGCCTCATGCGGCTGCGCCGAGGTTTTTGGGGCGACGGAAAGCGTCAAGGCTTGCGGTGTGCCGGTTGTGAAAGACCATGCCCTCGCCGGGACAGCGGGGCTCTTGAGCCTGCGCCGGTACGTAGCAGAGGGATGGAATACGGTCGTGTTCTGAGATTGAGCCTGAGAGGGCATAGGGCGTGACCCGTCGTCATGTCCTCTCAATAAGGAGTACACAACTATGGCGTTGAAATACTTGGAGCTGGCGATGACGGATGCCGTACGTCGCGGACAGACGCAGTACTACGGAAGGGCCGTGCACATCCCAGAGGCGCCCGAACGAGATCCATTAGGTCAAGACGAGGCTGAGTTTATTGCAGAACGTGACAGCTTCTATCTTGGCTCGATCATTGAAACCGGATGGCCCTACATTCAGCATCGTGGTGGGCCCAAGGGATTCTTGCGGGTGGTCAACGAGACGACGTTGGCCTTTGCCGACTACAGAGGCAATCGACAGCTGCTCACAACCGGCAATGTCTCTGTGAACGACCGAGTGGCGCTATTTCTCATGGACTATCCGAGCCGAGCGCGGTTGAAGATTCTTGGCCATGCTCGCGTCGAAGATGCACGTTCCCATCCTGAACTCGTCTCGCAACTCGCCGATCAAACAATGCGGTCGAGCGTTGAGCGACTGGTCTTCATCGACGTCGTGTCATTCGACTGGAACTGCCCGAAGTACATCACGCCACGATATTCGGCGGAAGAGATCGAAGCGTATGTGGGTCCGCTCAAGAGCCGGATCGCCGAGCTCGAAGCCCAACTGCATTCGGGGAAATTGTCATGACATTCTCAACGGACGCTCTTTTTCTATCGAAGGAGTTGAAACCATGAAGGTCGCTCAGATTTGGCGATATCCGGTGAAGTCGATGGCCGGTGAACAGATCGATCACGCGCGCATTGGACCACTCGGCATCGAGGGAGACCGCGTCGTGCATGTGGAGAATGAGGATGGTCATGTCATCACGGCCAGGACACACCATCGGCTGCTGGGTCACCATGCCACACTCAACGCCTCCGGAGAGCCTGTGGTCGATGGCCTGCTGTGGAGCGATCCTAAGGTCCGCACAGATGTTGAAGATATCGTGGGCCTAGGCGCCAAGCTCCTACGCGATGATTCCAGCGATCGCTTCGACGTGCTGCCCCTGTTGGTGGCGACGGATGGAGCAATCACATCATTCGGGCGTGACGGTCGGCGCCTCAGACCGAATCTGGTCATCGGCGGGGTTGAGGGCTTGGCTGAGCGCTCATGGCCTGGACAGTGTCTGCACATCGGAGAGGTCATCATCGGGATCCAGGACCTCCGTGGGCGCTGCATCATGACGACGTTCGATCCTGACAGTTTGAAACAAGATCGTCAGGTGCTGACGGATATCGTGCGGAGATTCGGCGGCACGCTCGCCTTGAATTGTTTTGTGATCCGGGGCGGGGATATTCGAGTCGGCGACACAGTTGAGCTAGCCCGGCACCGTGAATGCGAGGCTGTTCGTACGTAAAGGGACCAACGTTTTACCGTCATTCGCATGGGAGTTTCTGGCTTTCACACTTTCAAACGCCGCAAGGCATAGAGGGAGGAATCATCATGAGCAAGCTGGTGAGCGAAACATTGCAAGAATTGTTGGGCATGTTGAAGCAGGGTCAAATGACCGAAGGTCAGAAGATCTACTTTGCGGATTCGGTCGTGACACAGGAAGGCAACCAGCCACCCGTCGTGGGCAAACAAGCCGCCATTGAGCGACTGGACAAATTTAGAGAGACGATCGGGGTGGCCGCCTTTATTAGCTACACCGTCGGTGCCGTGTCTGTTTCTGGAAATACCAGCTTCTACGACTCGGTGCTGACCGTGAAATTGAAGAACGGGCAAACCATCAGCCTTGAACAAGTCGTCAAAACAGACTGGCAGGACGGCAAGATCGTCAAAGAGCGCTACTACCATAGCTGACCACGGGTGATGTCGCGTGGGAGTGGATGGCTAAGGCCATTCGCTCCCGCATAGAATCTCAAAGGAGAGGGTCCACCATCATGAACGGTTTCGAACAGCCTCGGCCTCCGTTACCCCCATTCACCATGGATTCCGCGATCCGGAAAGTACGAATGGCTGAAGACGCGTGGAATACGCGAGACCCCGAGCGGGTATCACTGGCCTACAGCGCCGATAGCATCTGGCGGAACCGCTCAGAGTTCTTAGTCGGTCGAGACGCGATCGTCAATTTTCTGCGCTGTAAATGGGAGAAGGAACTGGACTATCGTCTGATCAAGGAACCGTGGGCGTTTCACGGTAACCGCATCGCCGTTCGATTTGCGTATGAGTGGCACGATGACTCAGGAAATTGGTTCCGTTCATACGGGAACGAGAATTGGGAATTCGATGAACGTGGATTCATGCACCGTCGATTTGCATGCATCAACGACGCGCCAATCTCCGAGAAGGATCGAAAGTATTTCTGGCCCATCGGTCGCCGGCCCGATAATCACCCGGGGCTATCTGAGCTTGGCCTATAGCATTCAGCCTGATCTCGGTGATCCAGGCGATGCTGGACGCAGGTAGGTCCCTAGCTGTCGCCTGCGTTGGGGAGACTGTCATACCGGTCGGCACTCCCGATGTTGTGCCGGCCGCGAGTCCTATCCCGATTATGAACTATGACCGGGCTCGACTTCAGAATGAAGACCAGAAGGGGCTTGAGAAGGAGGAGCACGCGTTGTTGAAAGTGTTACCTCCTAAGGAAAGAGTCCCTAGAAAGGATACTGAATGATGTTTGATATGTCCGGACATGTAGTGATTATCACGGGGGCGTTGGGAAATCTTGGAACTGCGGCTGCGCATAGATTTAAGTCGGCAGGGGCTAGGATGGTCTTGGTCGATCGCACTACCGATGATCGTTTGCCAAAGGCCTATCCAGAGCTTGCTAATTCACCTGATCACTTCTTAGCCAGCGGCGTTGATGTGACGGACGTTACATCGCTTACTCAATTTGCCAAACAGGTCGCAGAGCGTTTCGGTCGCATCGACGGGCTCGTAAATACCATAGGAGGTTTCCGGGGTGGTACGCCGGTTCATCAGGAAGATCTGGAGACTTGGGAGTTTCTCTTTAAAGTGAATGTTATGTCCACCCTCAATAGTTGCCGCGCGGTTATTCCACACTTGCTTGCCAATGGCAAAGGAACAATCGTGAATACTGCAAGCCTCAGTGCTTGCACAGGGACTGCTGGGTTGGGTGCCTATAGCGCGTCGAAGAGTGCGGTGTTGCGGTTGACAGAGAGTCTTGCGAGCGAATTAAAAGACCATGGGGTCACTGTCAACGCCATCCTTCCCGGAACCCTGGACACGCCACAGAATCGTAAGGCAATGCCGGACCAGGATGTGAGCAAGTGGGTTGAGCCTGACGCCGTTGCAGATGTCATTCTGTTCTTATCTTCTGCTGCTGCTCGATCTGTGACCGGCGCGGCTATTCCGATTACGGGCAAAGCGTAACCTTGGTGCAGAGGTGGTGTTGACACAAAATGGAAGTGACCGGTGTCTGTTACAGCAGGGAGGTTCGCCAGGCCTCACGCGGTCATGAATGCTCTGAGGGAAATAGGGTTTCAGGATGAATGAAGTCAATGCGTTTGTATCTCAATATGGCGAGGTCCTGCTCGTTGCCGTGGTCTTTGCGGAACAAGTCGGATTGCCCCTGCCTGCCGTGCCAGTGCTGCTTGCGGCCGGAGCCTTGGCCGGTGCCGGGAAGATGGATCTCACGGGTGCTGTCGTCCTCTCCGTTATGGCTTGTGTGGCCGGCGATCTGATCTGGTATGAGCTGGGGCGCCGGCGAGGCAGACATGCGTTGAATCTCCTGTGCCGGATCTCGATGGAGCCGGATTCCTGCGTGCGGCGCACGGAGAATTTCTTTGCCCGGCACGGCGTACGATCTCTCGTCTTGGCCA
>CAZXNN010000290.1:0-4577 GCA_964641915.1 uncultured Nitrospira sp.
GTTCCGTCGCCATTGAGCTCGACAGTGATCGGACTGCCTTCTTTGGCTCCGGCGAGAGCGGATTTCCCGCGATCGGTCGGGAACGTGTGTTCACCGGCAGGGGTCCAGAATTTCACCCCGGTGCGATCTGGGGTCGAGAATTCAAGCGGACCGGTGATGAACCGGCGTATCGGGGCCGTCCCATTGGCCGGAGTCAAGTCGGCCACGACCGAGTGGTGATGAACATGGAGCGTCATGGTCTGGCCGACCTTGGCGTTCTTGATCCCGATCTTGGCATTGACGTTGATCACGCCGACCGGCGTTTTAAAGAAGATGAAATTCGACTTCAGCTTGGACACCGTCCCGCTCAAGAGCACATGCGCGTCCGATCCACTGGGGGGCACTTGGCCGATCTGCAGATCGAATTGGAGGTCATGCACGCCGATGATCGTGCCGGCGTCATCGACCTCCACGGTGACCGGATCACCGTCATGGAGCGCGGAGAGCTTCGACTCATGAGTTCCGTAGTGAAACGATGCGTCACCGTCCGGAGTCCAGCGGATCAGTTCTTTCGTGTCTCCTGAGCCCTTCACAACAGGACCGGCCAGGTAGCGATGGACGAGAGAATCGTCGGCCCGTTTGCGGATCTCAACGACCATACTGGACCCGTGAATCCAGAATAAGACGCTCTGCGAGGCGCGCATGTCTTTCAATGTCGATGTCGAACTGAGCGTCAGCAGTCCCACGGGCGTCTTCAGGAACACAATGCCTGGCTTGGCTCTCCAGACCGAGCCTTTCAATGCAATCGAAGGACTGGTCTCCTCGTGATCGGTCGCGGCGGACGGATCTGGCTGGGTGGCCGGGGGCGTTTGCGCGAGACTCGACGTGGAGAATCCTTGCAACCAGAGTCCGCTCAGGGCAGCGCAGAAGAGCATAAGGCGAACGATGGTCGATAGTGGCGTCATGATCGTAGGGTAATTTGGTTCAGACAATGATCCGTTCAAGTCTCTATCTAGTTAGTCTGCGAATAACATGAGGCTGGAATTGAGTCAAGTGAATCCCTATCGCCTCATCTATGACGAGGGAGATCGCCTAGAGGAAGTTCGCGATGAGGGCGACTATTTCTTACGGACGAGAATACGGAGCGGCGTGCCGGAAAATCCGTAGGCATCCCGGAGCTGGTGCTCGAGAAATCCGATATAGGCCGGACCGACGTCTTGCGGGTGTCCGCAAAACAAGGCGAAGGAGGGCGGCTTCGTCGCCACCTGGGTGATGAATGCGGCCTTCGACGTTTTCGTGGGTTTGCCTTTCCGAACCGGGAGCGGATGCGATTCCAAAATCTCTTGGAGCCATTGGTTGAGCGCTCCGGTCGGGACACGCTTATTGAACGACGCATAGACACTGTTGATGGTGGGAAAGAGCTGATGCAGCGAATCGGGTTGAGCAGCAGACCCAAATAATACGGGTGCCCAGGTCAGGAATGGAAAGCGTCGATGCAGTTCACGTTCATATTCCTGGCGAGCTTCGGCATCGTTGGCCCGGAGGTCCCACTTATTTACGAGCAGCATACAGGCGCGTCCTTGTTTGAGGACCGCCCCGGCGATTTTCGTGTCCTGCTCCGTCACACCTTCCACCGCGTCGAGCAGCAGGACCGCGACATCGGAACGACCGATGGCTCTCAGCGAGCGCATGACGCTGTACCCTTCGAGCCCCGGCTCGATGCGACCCCGGCGTCGGATGCCGGCCGTATCCGTGAAAATATAGCGTTGGTCGTCGTGTATCACGAGCGAATCGATCGGGTCGCGCGTGGTACCCGGCATATCGCTGACGACGACGCGTTCCTCACCCAGGACGGCATTAGTCAATGTTGACTTGCCCACATTCGGGCGGCCGACGAGGGCGATCCGCGGAAGGTGCGTGAGTTCAGTGCTCTCGTCCGCTGGGGGTAACATTGGGTAGAGGTCATCCAGCAATTCGGACACTCCAATGCCATGTTCGGCGGAGACCGCGTGGAACTCGGCTTTTCCTAACTGATAAAAATCGGCAATGAGCGGCTCGGCTTTCGGCGTATCGATCTTGTTGATCACGTAAAAGATGGGCTTGGCTACGCCGCGCAGGAGCTTCACGACCTCGTGATCCGGGGGGGTCAAACCAGCCCGGCCATCCAAGATGAACATGAGGATGTCGGCTTCGGCGATAGCTAGCTCTGATTGGCGGCGAATCAATGTCAGCATGCCGTCGGAAGAGGAGAGATCCAGTCCGCCGGTGTCGACCAGCCGGAATTTGCGGTCGCGATAGGTTGCATCCGCATAGTTGCGATCCCGGGTCACGCCGGGGACATCATCCACGATGGCGGTCTTGACGCCGAGGATCTTGTTGAACAATGTTGACTTCCCCACGTTCGGCCGGCCGATGATGGCGACGAGCGGCATCGGGGCAGCGGAGCTGAACGGCAGGGTTTTGGTTTTCGTCGGTGAATCGCGCATCTTTTTCATAGATCTTCGACCGTATCACAGGAATTTTGGCAAACACAACCGGCGTCAGGTACACTTCCGGTGTCATGAGGCAATTAGGCATCAATTGGGCTGAAATCGACGATGTCCTGCTCGATATGGACGGCACGCTGCTGGACAGGCATTTCGACAACTTCTTTTTCGAAGAGGAGTTGCCTCGCCGCTACGCGGCCCTGCAAGGCCTCTCGTTCGAAGAGTCGCGCGATCGGTTGATGGCGATGTATCGATCGGTGGAAGGGGAATTGGCCTGGACGGATCTTCACTATTGGACCGGACGGGTGGGTATCGATGTGGTTGCGATGCACAGGGAGCTGGATCATCTGATCGGATTTCTTCCCGGGGCGGAGCCCTTCCTTAGGGAGGTTCGCCGGCGCGGGAAGCGGATCACGATCCTCACCAACGCGCATGCATCGGGAGTCGAGGTCAAAACAGCCAAGACCGGCCTGGATCGCTATGTGGATCGAATCGTCGACGCGGCTGAGGTGGGCTATCTCAAAATGCGTTCGGAATATTGGCCGACCTGCCAGAAGCTTGTCGGATTTGATCCAGCGCGTGCACTCTTTGTGGATGATGACGAGGGCTGCCTCCATGCGGCGCAACGGTTCGGTCTGGCCCAGATCATCCACAGCGCCAAGTCCAGCTCTCAATTGCCTGCCGAAGCGTCGAGCGCCTTCACCTCGATCGAGCGCATGACGGCGCTGCTTAACGGCCATCCGTTTCCGGCGGGGCGTTGACGCCTATCCGGTTTGGTGTTGCGAATCCACGGTACAGTTCTCCCCCGATACGCGGGACTCCCTCCATCACAAATCGATCGAGCTGCACAATGTGTAGCCCGGCCTTGCTGATGAGCTGGTCGATCTGCCGGTTCAGGTGGCAGCCACAGCCGATGACGTTCTGAATCGGGTTCAGTCGATCCTGCCAGGCGGCTGTTCGGGCATCGTCGCTCCGGCCATGCTCCAGGTACAGGAACCGTCCGGTCGGCTTGAGCACGCGCCGAACCTCTTGTAAGGCCCGTATTGGATCAGGGATGGTGCAGAGGGTCCAGGTGCTGACCGCGCAATCGAAGGAGTGGTTGTCGTAGGGGAGCCGTTCCGCACTAAGGTGCGTGATTTCAATAGGAAAGTGCGCGGCCGCACTTCGTTTCGCTACGCGATCGGGGAGCAGCGTGGCCGGATCGACGGCCCGCAATCGTGAGACGCCGACGGGGTAGTGGGGAAGATTCAATCCTGTTCCCAGCCCGATTTCCAGGACCTCACCACGTGCGGATTGCAGTGCCTCGTTTCGAAGGCGCTGAAAGCCGGTCCCGCCCATGATCCAATCCATGAGCCGAGGAAAGATGTACGCGGAATAGAGTCCCATACCTGCCTTCCGTTCACTCTTTAGTAGGATGCCGTTCCCACCTTCTGAGCAATATCCGGCCTCACTCTTTTCCCGTATTCTTACACCATACGGTGACGGGTGCGTGAGACCAAAGAAAGTCGCCTGAGGGGATGCATCGTCAAGAGATTCTCAAGCCCTCGAATCAGATAGGCGATCCCACAAACAAGCTCAAGTCAGTTCCCTTTTCTAGAGTTTCTTCGGGGGCCGGCCGATCGGGTCAGGCCGGCCCCCACCCGCTCCACGCTCTTCCCCCCGTTGTTGTTGCCCCTGCCGGTCTGTGCTAGAGTTCCTCCGCTTTTTTAATCCCCCCGGAGAGCCATGGCAAAAGGGTACGATCATCACGCGCTGGAAGTGAAGTGGCAGGCCTATTGGGAAGAGCATCGCCCGTTTCAAGCCCTCCAGGACACGAGTAAACCAAAGTTTTATTGCCTCGATATGTTTCCCTATCCCTCCGGGTCCGGGCTCCACGTCGGGCATCTGGAAGGCTATACGGCGACGGATATCGTCTCCCGCTACAAGCGCATGCGGGGATTTAATGTTCTCCATCCGATGGGCTGGGATGCGTTCGGTCTGCCGGCCGAGCAGTATGCGGTGAAGACCGGCGTGCATCCGGCCATTACCACCGCGCAAAACATCGCCACATTCAAACGGCAGATGAAGCGGGTCGGGCTCTCTTACGATTGGGAACGGGAACTCAGTACTACC
>CAZXNN010000291.1:0-4570 GCA_964641915.1 uncultured Nitrospira sp.
AAGACCGCGACGGTAGTCGAAGACTATGTCTCAGTCCTTGATATTACCTATGACTATGCTGAGAATTTCGGCGGTCCGGCGCGACCTCGCAATCGAGGCGTGAGGTTGGCCAGGGCTGCCTATGTAGCCTTTCTTGATTCGGATGATTGGTGGGCACCGGCGAAGTTGGAACGGAGTGTGTGTGCTCTCAATGCCGGAGCTGACGTCGTTTTCCATGATCTATGGAATGTCCTGTCCGAGGATCAGAAGGTGTTCAAGTCCCGACTGAGGACCAGTCGACCTGTTTCGCCGATGCTGGAGAGTTTGCTTTGCTCCGCCCATTCAATACCCAACTCGAGTATTGTTGCGAGGCGCGGCACTCTGCGGATGATAGGGGGGATATGCGAAGACAGGGAGCTCATTGCGGTTGAGGATCTTGACATGTTGCTTCGTCTCTCAAAGGTCACGGAGAAATTCGTCAAGATTCCCGAGTGTCTGGGCTATTACTGGAACGGGGGAGGAAATATTTCCAGGGCGTCCTCGGAGCAGATTCGTCGAATTGAAGCGGTGTATGCCCGTCACCTGCCTAGCCTGGACGAGTCTGGCAGGTTGAGGGCCGAGGCGTTGTGTGCCTATCGAGTCGGTCGCATCGCACAACTCCACGGGGACTGGAAGGTGGCAGCGCCTGCTTTACGGACCGCTTTCCGTGGGCGTCTTGATCTGCCCTATAAACTGAAAGCCGTGTGGTTGCTTTCGGTGCAACGGGTACGGGCTCTGCTTGGTAGACGTGAAGGGGCGGCGTCGAATTAAGGCCATAGAGCAAACGATGTACCGAAGAAAAACAATGGCGGCGTTGTGATGATTCGGGTCAGCGCGATCATTCCGTACTATCGAAATGCAGACACGATTGCGAGGGCATTGGATTCAGTCTATCGGCAGACTCATCCTGTGGCAGAAGTCATCGTCGTGAATGACTGCTCTCCTCAAACAGAGGAGCTTGAGCAGATACTGCAGTCGTACCCCCAAGTGACCTATATCAGAAATATCAAAAACCTAGGGTTAGCCGGAGCGAGGAATAAGGGAATTGCCCTCGCCGGGGGTGAAGTCCTGGCCTTTCTTGATGCGGACGATGAATGGCATCCGCAGAAAACAGAGTTCCAGGTCGGATTGTTGCGCAACAAGTCAGCCGTGGCTTGCGCGGTCCACCGAGTTGCCGGCAGCGCTCCTCCGTTTGTTCCTGAAATCTATCAGGGAGCAGGTCCTGTCCGTACGGTAACGTCGAACGCCAGGATGGTATTTTCAAACTCCATAACCGGGGCCTCCATGATGATCGCCAAAGATCTGGTAACAGAGATGGGCGGATACGATGCTACGCTTCGATCATGTGAAGACTACGATCTATGGCTTCGCCTCCTTGAAGCAGGGGCTGTTGTTTATAGTATCGAACGGCCCCTCTACATCTATCACTTCAACAAGAGTGGCCTCTCAAATGACTATAAAAACGTATCCTTCTGGGAGCTCGAGGTCATCAAGAAATATTGCCGCCGAACCGGCACCGGACCATGCGGATCTTTTAAGAACTGTTGTATCTGGGCCTGGTGGATGCTGAAGCATCTCGCTCGGATCGAACTAATTCAGGACGAAGTCTTAAAAGCTCAAACGATTCGGAACATTGAGTTACTGTCAACCTACCCATTACTAAAGGGGTTGCTTAAGCTGATTGAGAGATCTCATATTTTACGGCTTTATTCGGTGTTCAAGTAGCCGTCATGTTCCCATTCACTACTAACGTGAAAGCGGCAGGTAGCGGAAAGAGATACGCAACGCGATGTCTGTAGCTGCTTCCGGAGTCAAGGCGGTTCGCGTGTTGGAGGTGTGCACAATTCTTCTGACGGCCCGTGTATTTATTGCGCCGGTTGCCAGATACTTATCTGTGCGGGGATATGAAGTTGCGATCGGGTGTTCGACGGCGAACGCCTCCGACGGGCCTCGGAGTCCTACGATGACGGAGTTAGAGGGGTTCTCTGTTCATCATATCGATATTCCCAGAACGATCCGGCCGTTCAAGGACCTGCGTGCGTGTTGGGCGCTATATCGTCTGATCAAACAGTTTCGGCCTACAATCGTCCATACTCAAACGTCAAAAGCAGGAATGATCGGACGGTTTGCAGCCTATCTTGCCGGTACCCCGATCATCATCCATACCGCCCATGCGTTTCCATTTCATGTGAATCTTCACCCTGTCATGCGGTGGGTGTATGTGCTTCTTGAACGATGGGCCGGCCGCGTATCGGATCTGATTATGGTGGACACCGTCAGCGTGAAAAATGAGGGGGGGCGGGCCGGGGTGATGCGGGATCCTTCCCATCTCGCTGTTGTTCCGATGGGCATTGACCTCAATAAGTTCTCGCCGACCGGACGGGAACCTGCTACCCTTCGCCGGACGTTCGCTTGGGAACCGCAAGATCTGGTCGTCGGAACCGTTGCCAGGCTTGTGCCGGACAAAGGGCTTGAGTGTTTTCTCCAGATGGCTGCCTTAGTCCATGCGGCTCGTCCGAGCACGCGATTTCTTATTGTGGGCGATGGACCGCTCAGAGCAGATTTGGAGCGTCAGGCGATAGCTCTCAATATCCACTCAAGAGTCTTGTTTGCTGGTCACCGCGCGGATATCCCCGATCTGATGGCAGTGTTAGATGTGTTTGTCCTGCCCACTTTGCGTGAAGGATTTGGGGTGGTATTTGCGGAGGCTATGGCGATGGAAAAACCAACTGTGGGAAGCCGGATTGGGCCTGTGTCGGAAGTGATCGAGGAGGGAGTGACCGGGCATTTGGCTACACCGGGGCGTCCACAGGAGTTTGCGCAGTATGTCCTGCAGTTGCTGGAAGATCAATCAAAGCGCCGGAGGTTTGGCGAAGCGGGCCGGCGCCGCGTCGAGCAACTGTTTAGTCAGTCCCGGATGTGTGAGTTGATCGAAGGGCATTATCGGCGGCTGCTGGCGCAAAAAGGATTCGTCCCGTGAGTCGGGACGCTCAACTGATTCTGAAGTACGGATGCGATCGTGTGGCGGCGACCTTGCTCCTCCTCCTGTTTTTCCCATTTCTCATCGGGCTGACACTCCTCATTCTCGTCAGCAGCGGGTGGCCGGCGTTGTTCATTCAGGAACGGGTTGGGAAGGACGGGCAACTTTTTCGGTTGTATAAGTTCCGTACGATGGTGCGGGATGCGGTTCGGCTCGGGCTTGGTACGACGGTCGGGCAGTCGGATGATCGGATCACCTGGGTGGGCGGGTGCCTGCGAGATTGGAGCCTGGACGAGCTGCCGCAGGTGTTGAATGTGTTGAAAGGCGACATGAGCCTCGTTGGGCCCAGGCCGACCTTGGAATATCAGGTCGCGCAGTACACCCCGTTTCAACGGAGGCGGTTGGAGATGAAGCCCGGGATTACCGGTTGGGCGCAAGTGAACGGCCGGAACGCTCTGCCATGGCCTCAACGCATCGAACTGGATGTCTGGTACGTGGACCACTTTTCGCTCTGGCTTGATCTCCGGATTTTATGGCGTACCGTCGGGGTGTTTCTCCGTCGCGAGGGGTTGTACGGCGCCGGGGGCGTCAATGACGATTTTGGTTCTCAGAGGAAGCCGTGAAGAAGAAACGAGTCATTGTATTTGGAGCAGGCGGCCACGCCAAAGTTGTGGTGGATGTCCTCGAGCAGATGGGGAGCTACCAGATTGTGGGACTCGTTGATGATAGCGTGGAGCTGAAAGGAACGGTCCGAGGCGGCTACTCGGTGCTCGGGAACAAAGACGATCTCGCCGGAATGAGCGGAGCAGGCATCGATGGTGTCATTGTGGCCTTAGGCGACAATTATCGCCGGAAACTTGTGTACGAAGAGGTCGAGCGGATGGGGTTCAGACTTATTTCGGCGATTCATCCGTCAGCCGTCATCGGCAGCAGGGTCAGGATTGGAGCGGGAATCTTGGTGGTGGCTGGAGTTGTCGTGAATGTGGATGCTGAACTCGGCGAGAACGTGATCGTGAATACTGGGGCCACGATTGATCACGATTGCCGGATCGCGGCGCATGTGCACCTGTCTCCGGGCGTCCACCTGGCCGGTCGTGTGTCTATTGGAGAAGCTTCCCATCTCGGGATAGGAGCTGTGGTCCTACCCAATATCTCGGTGGGGAGGCATTGTATCGTCGGGGCGGGATCGGTGGTGCGGGGAGATTTGCCCGACAAGGTGGTGGCTGTAGGCAATCCTGCCAGAATCATCAAACAGAATGAGGTGGCCCTTGGGTTCTGATGGAATGAAAATCCCGCTCTCTCAACCCGATTTGACGTGGGTAGAACGGAAAGCCGTGCTCGATGTCATGGAATCGACGTTTCTGAGCTTAGGGCCGAAATTGCCGGAGTTTGAGCGCGCGATGGCGCAGTATGTCGGCGTCAAGCACGCGATCGCCGTGAACAGCGGGACGAGCGCCTTGCACTTGATCGTCCGTGCCCTCGGAATCGGTCAGGGGGATGAGGTCATCACCACGCCCTTTAGTTTCATCGCGTCGGCCAACTGCATCCTGATGGAAGGGGCTCGGCCGGTGT
>CAZXNN010000292.1:0-4564 GCA_964641915.1 uncultured Nitrospira sp.
CATGGACCAGCTCCGAGACCAGCGTTTCAATCGTTTCTTTTGACATACCCGCTCACTCTGCAACGCTCACATCTGCTTAGCGACGAACCTACACTCGCCCGGCACGCCATCCCGCCAGCGCCAGGGTTTCCTTCACGTGATACCGCATATTTTCATCGGGATGGCCGGTCAGCAGCGGGATGAGGAACGGAACCACTTTCGATCCAAACTTGGCTAACGCCGCCGCCGCCTCAGCTCTGGTAAACGTTGACCCCAATGCAGTGACCAGCGCAGGGACCGCGGCGTCATCGCCAATGATACCCAAAGCCCTGGCAGCCGCAGCCTGAGTGATGACTTCTTCGCTCCATTGATCGCCACAACCGGCGACAGCCCGCGTCACGTCAGGCGGACACGTCCCTAAAACCACGTCCATCAACACCGGCACCGCCCGCCGGTCACCGATGCGTCCGAGCGCTTCTACCGCCAGGGTGCGCAAGCCCGGTTCCCGCATCGCTGTGAACAAGAACTCGACTGCTAGCGGATCTCCGATTTCACCCAAGGCCCGCACCGCATCTTCGCGAACAGCGGAATCCTGGTCGTTGAATAACAGCGCGAGGAGCGGCTCAACGGCTCGTGGCGACTTCGTTTTGCCGAGCGACTCCACCGCATGGAGTCGAACCAGCCATTCCGTATGCTGCAACGCCTCGAGCAACGAAGGGATCGCGGCTTCGCCGATCGAGGCCAGGGCGGTTGCGACTTCTTCCCGCACGGCTTTGACTTTATCTTGCAGCAGCGGAATCAGCGGCTCGACCGCCGCCATATTTTTCACCCGCCCTAGGGCCTTCGCCGCATGCATGCGCACGATCCAGTCGGCACTCCGCAACGCGACGACCAAGGGCCCATACACGCGTTCATCCGCGATGGAGGAGAGGATGCCGGAGGCCGCTTCCTGGACCGATAATTCGCGGTCGACGAGGCAAGCGCCCAGGGCTTCGACCGAAGGCGCCCCGATCGACGTCAGCGCCCCGATCGCCGCTTCCCGAACCGCGCGATCAGTATCGCGAAGGATCGAGACTAACGGCTGAACCGCGCGCGGATCCTTGAAGGTCCCGAGTAAGCCGGCGGCTTCCTCTCGAATCGCCCAGTCCTCGTCTTTGAGGGCTGCAATCTGCTCTGCCACGGGATCCTCCACTCTGGACCTCCTGAATCGAGCCGATAACCCTAGCACACGGTTTTTTACAGGGTCAACGGAACCGGAACGCAACTGGCGAGGAGATGAGGAAGGACAACAGCAGCTCCGGGATGCCTAACTGGACTTGGCCACATCGCCAGACGGCCCAAACCGGCCGGTATCGCCCAAGGGCCGATCGACCCGGAGATTGTCTGCCTTGCTGGAGCTGATCTGCACTTCTTCGGCAGGGGGCGACCATCCCAGCGTTTCCAATGTTTCAAGGACGATCAACCGGAGTGCATCTTTGGCCGTCAACCGAACGGACGCATACGACAGCACCCGCTCGCCCTCGGCCTCGACCTCGGAGGCTTTCGGGTCATAGAGAAACGCGATCAATGGTTCAATGGCCGTGTCCCCAATCACCGTGAGAGCTTGAGCGGCTTTTTCCCGCAACACCCCGTCCTTCAACAACATAATGAGATCGGGAATGACCGAGGGGTCGCGGAACTGGCCGAGGGCCGTGGCCGCCGCTTCCTTGATGAAGGCGTCTTCGCTCACAATACAACCCGGCGTCGGAGTGCCCTCCTGCTTGATGCCCTTTCCCTTTAAGGCATCCAGGACGGCTGGCAATGCGCGCGGATCGCCGATCATGCCGAGAGACGCGATCGCGTGCCGCTTGACGACGCCGTCTTTCATGGCTTCCAACAAAGCGTCGATGGCTCGTGGGTCGCCGATCATGCCTAAGGCAATCGTAGCATCCTCACGAACAGCCCGATCCGGATCTTTTAAGGTGGCAATCAACGCATCGACAACGTTGGCATCGCGAACCCAAGTCCGGCCGATTTGATAGTCGGTGGTCATTCCGCCCAAGGCGCGGGCCGCATGGCACCGCACCACGAAATCTTTGTCCTTCAACGCCTCGACCAGCGGATTGACCGACGGCTGCCCGATACAGATGAGGGCGGTCCCGGCGGTCTCACGCACAATCTTCGATGAATCCCGGAATAACTTGATCAACGCCGGGACGGCCTTCGCGTCACGGATCTTTCCCAGCGCCTCGGCCGCTGCGCTCTTCACCGCGCCATCGCGATCGCGACAGATGGCGATGAGCGGATCGACTGCCGCCTTGTCACGAATTTCTCCGCAAGTCTTTGCCGCATGCTCCCGGACCCGCCACCGTTCATCTTTCAACGCCGCGATCATGCGATCGACAACCGTCGGGCCCAGCTTCGCCGTCGCCTCGACAGCCTGATTGCGTACTTCCATGATCGTGTCATTGAACAGTCCGACCAGCGCTTCCAGTGCCTTCGGCCCGCCGATCTTCGCGACGGCACAACCTGCATAGGCCCGCACGGACCAGAAATCGTCGCTGCACGCGCTCACCAGGGGGTCGATGGTCTTAGGATCGCCGAGTTCGGACAGGGCCTTCGCCGCCTCCTCACGCGTCGCATCATCGACATCTTCGAGCGCTTCCAACAAATCTTCTAGCGATTGCGTCATAGTAGTTAAGGCTTCTGTTCGTAATACTGATCTCGTTGCCCCCCATGGGGATATGTTCGCTTGCACTTAATGACCAGCGTCTGGGTGCCGCGACCTTCGACACATTGATCCAACGCCTTCGAAAACTCCAACATCCCGGAAAGATTCACGGCAAAGGGGAAATCGAACGTGAACGAGATGAATTTGTACTTGCCCGGCTTAAGCTGCAGTTCCCGTTGCTCGGAAGTCTTCGGCGCATCCAGTGAATCCGGATCAGAGTGATAGATTGACGGCGTCGCACCCGGGATTTGCCACCAGGAAGCCGGCACCAGTTGCGTCGCATCGATCGTGATGGAATGCTCCTTGAGATGCGCCGGCGGCGGGCCGGCTTGCCCGATCAGCGGCTGGGCACATATCAAAGCTCCGAACATCGCTGTTCCTGCGAGCACTAGGCACCATTGACGGGAAAATCGCTTCCTCATATATCGCCCTATTGTTTCTTGGACGAAGCCGCTGCCGCTTGAAAAATCTCTTCGACCGCTTTGCTTTCCCATTCCGTATGGGTCTCGAGCCCAAGAATGCGCATGACCGTCGCTCCGGTATCGATGATCGACACCGGCTGGTGGATGACCTGCCCATGCTTGATCCCCACTCCTGACGCGATCCACGGGACCATTGGGGTGCCTACCGTGGAGGCCGATTCACCGCTCAGATCCGTACCGGGACCACTGAGTGCCGTCACCAGCACGGTGGTCCGGTTTAAGAGCCCGTGCTCTTTGAACACGTCCAACACAGACTTCATCGCGCTGTCCACCGCCTGCAACCCATGGCGATACTCCTTGGAATTCCATCCATGCGCCACCCCTGCCCGGCCGGCTTCCGGCAGATGCACGACCAGGAGATGGGGCACCGAGAGAATCGCATGCCCATAGCCAGAGCCGCTCGTGGCTTTCTGGAAGTACTGCCTGATATAGGACACAATCTTCTCGGAACGGCACTCAGGGCGCAACGCGCCGCATAATTGATAGTCGGTATACACCTCCGGCCTGGCCAGCTGATAGAGCGACTCGTCCATATAGAAAATGGCACTGTCGCGGCCGCCGCTTACGTCCAGATAATCGAACATGCTGGGCGAGCGTGGATAGCCGCGGCTGAATTCGAATACGTTCCATGTGATGCCGTGCTTTTCGACCGGCATCCCGGTCACGATCGATGCCATCGTCGGCAACCGTAAGGCCGGATTGACCCCTGTGGCCGACCAGGTTGCTGCGCCATCTTTGACCAGCTTACTGATAACCGGCATAGCCCCGCCCTTGAGCGAATCCTGGCCAAATCCCTCAAGAACAAACAGTACGACGTGCTCGGGAGCCCCCTGTGCCGGCTCACTCGCCTTGGACGTTGATGAAGCAAGAACGCCGGCTGGCCCTCCCAGGATCTCAAGCCCCAGCATAGAGAGACCGACAACAACGGTAAGCAAAAAGCGGGGTAAGCTGTTCATGGACGTGCGTCGTTTCCTTTCACCCACTAAGGGGATGCGTACCTTAGCACGCGAATTTTCTGGAAGGCAAGGTGGCTGCAGAAGGCGCGGATCGCCTGGCGAAACGGGTTTCCCGGTGTTATGCTAAATCTGTCTGGTCCGTCAGAGTTGCGTCAACCAACGGGATCCTGGTGCGTCAGTCCTCTTGGAGAGGGTGAAGGCAATGCCGGCTCAGGCAGAACAACAGGCAGCTTCCCTGGCCTCTCAGCAGCTTCCGCAAATATTGTTGTCCTCGCTCCTTCTCCTCGCGGTCCAGCTCCAGATAGCACCCCCAGCACAAGCTGACATCCGTGTGGTGACTGCTCAAGGTGAGTATCGAATGGGAGACCGTGACACCCGCGAGGACGCGATCAGAATGGCTACGGAATCTGCCAAACGAGCCGCGCTCGAACAGGTGG
>CAZXNN010000293.1:0-4536 GCA_964641915.1 uncultured Nitrospira sp.
CCTCCTGCTCCCCATGAGGATGGTCATCATCGGGGAAACCAAAGATTTTCTCCGGGCGGCAGGCACGCTGCACTGGGGCCTGATGACGATGGTCTTCAGCCTCAGCCATGCGGCATTCTTTCTGGTCTTGGACGGAGCAAAAAATCAGGCTGGCGGCGGCGCAGGGCTGGTCCTGTATCTTATCTTTTTGACGCAGGTCAACGACGTCGCCCAATACGTCTGGGGGAAGCTCACCGGACGCCATAAGATCATCCCGAAAGTCAGCCCCAATAAGACCTGGGAAGGATTTTGGGGTGGAGTGGGAACGACCACCGCCTTGGCAACGGTCCTGGCTCCCCACCTCACCCCCCTGACGCTGGTCGAATCACTCGGGGCGGGGCTCCTGATCGCCTTAGGCGGTTTCATCGGCGACGTGACCATTTCGGCATTAAAACGCGACATCGGAGTCAAAGACAGCGGCAGCCTGCTGCCCGGCCACGGCGGCATCCTAGACCGGATCGACAGTTTGACCTACACCGCCCCGCTGCTGTTCCACTTTGTCTATTACCTGCATTACTGAAGGCATAGCGTGCTGCAACAATTGTTCTTCGTCTTGATCGTTCGTCCCCTGGTCCTGATCGTGATCGGCCTGAACATTCGCCATTGCGAACGGATTCCTCTGAAAGGGCCGGCCATTGTCGTCTCGAACCACAACAGCCACCTGGACACCTTAGTCTTGATGACGCTCCTTCCATGGCCGCTCTTGCCGCGCCTTCGGCCAGTAGCGGCAAAAGACTATTTTCTTCGCAACCGTGTGCTTGCATGGTTCGCACTGAACATCATGCACATCATTCCGCTTGAGCGTGAGGTCATCGACCGGCACCAGGACCCGTTGGCCGCATGCTCTGAGGCCTTGCAGAACGGAGAGATTCTGATCCTTTTCCCAGAAGGATCCCGTGGAGACCCCGAGCAGATGGGCACGTTGAAAACGGGCATCGCCCATCTCGCCAAGCGCAATCCCGACGTGCCGATCACTCCGATTTACCTACACGGCCTCGGCAAAGCGCTACCGAAAGGGGAAGCCATCCTCATCCCGTTCTTCTGCGATGTCTTTATCGGAGAACCCATCAGCTGGAGCGGCGATCGAACAAGTTTTATGACGAGCCTCGAACAGGGGATCAAAACCCTGGCAGAAGAAGGATACAGACCTGCATGGGAATAACCGGTGACTTCGGATAATATGAAAGAGACACGCAATGAATAACACCGCCGCAAAATCGCTGGTCGATTGCCACGTGCATCTCGCCGCCCTGCCCGACGGCGACAACGGCTGCTACATCTCACCGAAGATGCTGAAGAGTCCGCTCTTTCGCTTCCTGTTTTGGAAGCACGGTCTCTCCGTTGACCGCCCGCGTGAAGCCAATGCAAAATACCTGGACGATCTGCTCGTTGAGCTGCGCGCGTCCAAGCATGTGCAGAAAGGCGTCTTGCTCGGGATGGACGGGCACTACGACTCGAACGGCATCCTGAGCCTGGAACATACCGATCTGCTGGTGAGCAACGCCTATGTGCTGAAAGCCGCCCGAGCCCATCCGAACGAGTTGCTGGCCGGCGTCTCCATCAACCCGCAGCGGCGGGACGCGGTCGACGAAGTGCATCGTTGCGCGGACGCCGGAGCCACGCTCGTCAAGGTGCTGCCGAACGCGCAACAGTTCAACCCAGCTGACCGAAAATACAAACCCTTCTATCGGGCCCTGGCCGAGCGGAAACTTCCTTTTCTCAGCCATGTCGGCTACGAGTTCAGCTTGATCGGCAAGGATCAATCGGTCGGAGAACCCGATCGGCTCCGGGTCGCGCTCGACGAAGGCGCGACCGTCATCGCCGCCCATGCCTGTAGCTACGGCCTGATTCTCTTCGAGAAATTTTTGCCGACGCTGCGCGACCTGGTGCAGCGCTACCCGAATTTCTATGCGGATATTTCCGCCCTGACCCTGCCGAACCGCTTCCGCATGCTCCTGCACCTGCGCAACTACCCCGACATCCACGAACGCCTGCTCTTCGGCACCGACTACCCGCTCTCGGTTTTCCACATCGCTGCCTGGGGACGCGTCGCCTTCGGCACGTTGCGCAAGATGATACAAACCAAGAACCGTTTCGACCGGCAGGTTGAAGTGTGCAATGGGCTGAAGCTGGGCTTCCGGTCGCTGGGCGACCTGCTGCCTCACGCCACCGCGACGAGAACACGATAAGCAGAACTGTCGATGGATCGAGATCACATTCTCAGCACCCTGCGCGGAAGGATTCTCGCCTTCGCGACATCACGGGTATCGAGAGACCATGCAGAGGATCTGACTCAGGAGACACTGGCGGTTCTCCATGAGAAGTATCCGGCCGTCACCGAACTGACCGAACTCGTCCCATTGGCATTCCAGGTCTTGCGGTTCAAGATGCTCGACGCTCACCGCAAGGCCTTCCGGCGAGGCGAGTACAATCAGGAGTCGGTCGAGGAATTGCCGCTGGCCGATCCCGGTGCTGATCCGGCGACGCAGCTTGACCAACAGCAGCGCGTGGACCGGTTACTCGCGGCAGTCATGCAACTCGGCGAGCGCTGCCGGGAACTCTTCAAGTGGAAACTGGAGGGGAAAACCTTTCCTGAGATTCAAAAGCTGATGGGGCAGAACTCCGTGAACACGATCTACACATGGGATCTTCGATGCCGCAAGCAGCTCCTGGCATCAATGGGCGGCAGCTGGGAATGACTGGGACAGTCCTGAGTCCTGAGCAAGATACGCTTCACGTTTCACGAACGACGGGTTTCAATGGCAGAACACGAGCTTGAAAAACTCCTCGGTGGTTTTGCAGCGGATACGCTGACGCCGGAGGAACGCCGGCAGCTCTTTACCGCCGCCATGCAGGATCAGCAACTCTTCAATGCCCTGGCCGACGAGCAGGCGCTGAAAGAACTGTTGGCCGACCCGGCAGTACGACGCCGGTTACTTCAAGCCTTGAACAATACAACTCCGGCTCCTGCCGGCGGTCCCGCTTCATGGCTGGACTGGTTCCGGCGGCCGTCCAATCTCGTGCTGGCGGGCGGACTGGTCACTGCCGCCTTCGCGGTCATCCTCGGCACTAAAATCTCTCAGGACAGTGTCCAGCAAGCTGCCCGCTCAGCCGCGACCGAGACACTACAACCTGCCGCGCCATCCGTTTCCGCGCCAGTAGTGGCAGAGCCGTCAGCTCCCCAGCCGGCTGAGATAACGGCAAAGGCCCAGGAGAATCAGGGACTCTCCGCGACCGCCGTCAAGAAAGACTCTCCGGCTGATATGCTTCGCGACTACGCGCCGAAGAACAAACAAGAAGAAGATCGGAAACAGGCAACGGTACCGCCCGCCTTGATGGGAAAGGCCTCAGAGGGAGTCGCTGTAATAACCGAGCGTCCGCTTGCCGCCAGTTCACCACCGGCAGCGGCCATGTCTGAGGCCAAGACAGCGCAGCCAACGGCCGGCGCCTCCTTGCCAGAAACCAGTTTGTCGCCCGCGAGCGCACGTGGATTGTTTTATGGCCTCGGCGTCGAAACCGGGAGCACGGGGCAGACCCCGGAACGCGCTATGCAGCCTCTCGCCGAAGCGGAGCCACAGACCAGCCCACTCAAACGCAAACTCGACGGGCTCTCGCAACTCAGCAAGACTGCCGGCCCGGTAACACCAGGCAAGCCCCTCGGACTCCGTTACAGTTTTATGATCCGGACTCTCGACGGGCAGGAGCAAGAAGTCGACGCGGCAACAGCAACTTCGAGTTCAACGCCCGTTCACGCTACGCTAGAAACCAATCGAGACGGCTACATTCAGGTATGGAGAAATGTGGGATCGGCTAACACTCAACTCCTGCTGCCGCTGAAAGAGAGCGGCCACATCTCCATGAAGGTCCAGGCCGGACAGCGGCAGCGCCTGCCATTGCCGGCTGACAGTGGAACCGTGATCGTCCGCTTCTCCCCTGTTCCCTTCGGCCCTATCTCCAGGCAGGAAGCCGCGCTCCTCAACAGGCGTTCGCCGAATCTCATTCAGGAGTCGGTAACCACCCCACATTCGACAGGCTCGCAAGAACTGGCCACCTATGTGATCAGCCAAGACCTTTCCCAGACCGCAGAGATCGCTGTCGACATTCTGCCGGCCCAACGGCAATAATCCTCCTCGGTCACTACTGAAGCAACGGGCGCACACAGTTTATATGGCGACGGAACAACCCAGCTATCAGGGCCCTGCCTTCCTATCCTACGGATTCCGCCCGTTCTTTCTCAGCGCCGCGCTCTTTGCCGGTATGGCGATCCCGCTCTGGGCGCTGATTCTGACAGGATGGACGGATTCACCCTTCCGCTATGCTCCGCGCGATTGGCACGTGCACGAGATGCTCTTCGGCTTTCTGCCCGCGGTGATCACCGGTTTCCTCTTGACTGCGATGCCGAACTGGACTGACCGACCTCCGCTCAGAGGCACGCCACTGCTGGCCTTAGTGACGCTCTGGCTGGCCGGACGCCTGACGATCGCCATGCCATGGCCC
>CAZXNN010000294.1:0-4527 GCA_964641915.1 uncultured Nitrospira sp.
CCGGTTACCCAGTCGCTCACAGGGCTTTCTCTTGGCATGCCAGAACACATCGCCGCCTTCGTAACAATATACCGGGCCGAGCGTCTTATAGTCTAAATGGGAAAAGAGCTGGGAGACAGCGGCTCGTGTCGGCCGGCTAGGTGGCTTGGGCATCATGGCCTTTCCGGCATGGCGGTAAGCGCCAGCACTGCATTCGTGACGGCGTCAGCCACGGATGCGAGGAATATCAGGTTAAGGGTATCGACCGTATCGGTGGATCGATGGTAGTGCGGATTTCGAAAATTAGCGGTGTCGGTCACCATCACGGCAGCGAAGCCCTGTTCCCAAAAGGCCGTATGGTCGCTTCGTCTGGTGTCGGGAAGTTGTTCCCCGTTACCAGGTACGACCAACGGAACGACGGGGATGGCGGGAGCCATCGCTTGCGACAACGCGAAGGTCAGGGAGGCTGACGCTTGGTTCCCGATCAGTGCGAGAAAGTTTCCGACAGAAGGTACGACGACGGGAATACCGGGGGGCGTTCGCTGTGAGCCTTCCTGCTCGCTGGCATAGCCGACGCATTCAGGGACGATTGCCCCATAGACGCACTGGCCGGTCTCGGTAAGATGGGTCACATAGGCGCGGCTGCCCAGCAGGTTTTCCTCCTCGAGGCAAAAGGCCACGAATTGGACCGGTCGCGTCAGTGCGGTCTGCTTGAGCCGGCGGGCGACTTCGAGCAGCACTGTGAGCGCGCTGGCATTGTCGTCGGCGCCGGGCGATCCAATGACGGTATCGTAGTGGGCGGCGAGAATCAGCGGTGGAGCGGCTGCGCTATTTGGCGAGGGCTTGCTTCCGATCACGTTCTCGTAGGTCTCTTCCCATGCCTCGAATCGGTGCGTGGTGACCTCAAGGCCCAAGCGGGTGAACTGCTGTGATAAGTAGGTCGCCGTCTCCCGCAATGCGGCCGGCGATGTATCGGGGTGGCGCTCGCGGGCGAGCGCAGCGAGATGGGTAGTGAGTTCGTCAGTCACGCGGCTGGTTCTCGTGCCCGGAAAGACTTATGACACAATCTCGGTGCCGATGCCCTTGCGGGTGAAGATTTCCAGCAAGAGGGCATGGGGGATGCGGCCGTCGATGATGTGTGCTTTCCCGGCCCCTCCGGCCAGCGCTTCGAGGCAGGCATGCACTTTTGGCAACATGCCTTCGCCGATCACACCCTTCTTGACCATCCGCTGCACGTCTTTCCGTGAGACGGTCGAGAGGTGACGGTTATTGGCGTCACGGATTCCCTTAATGTCGGTCATCATCACAAGCTTTTCTGCATGGAGCGAAGCGGCAATGGCGCCGGCCACGAGGTCGGCGTTGATGTTATAGGTGTTGCCTTCCTTGTCAGTGCCGATCGGCGCAATGACCGGAATGTAGTGGTCTTGTTGGAGTTTCAGCACGAGACTGGGGTCGACAGACTGCACTTCGCCGACCAGCCCAAAGTCTCCTTCGTCATCGCCTTCCAGATCTTTCCCCAAATTTTTTGCCCAGGATTTGGCCGTGAGCGGTTGTGCCATGAGCAGCCCTCCGTCTTTTCCGCTCAGGCCCACGGACCGTCCTCCATGGCGATTCAGAAGTTCCACGATTTCCATGTTGATCTTGCCGGCCAGGACCATCTCCACGATTTCCATGGTGGCTTCGTCGGTGATCCGGACGCCATGGCGGAATTTGGCTTCGATGCCCAGCCTGGTCAACATCTTGTCGATCTGAGGGCCTCCGCCATGCACGATGACAGGATTGAGGCCGACATATTTCAGCAGGACGATATCTTCCGCGAATCGTGCCTTGAGCGCCGTCTCGGTCATGGCATGACCGCCGTACTTAATGACTACCGTTTTGCCCCGGAAGGTGCGGATGTAGGGGAGCGCCTCGATGAGGATATTGGCTTTCTTAATCAGTCGATTCATAGGCTGCTCCTAGTTCTCCGAGAATATTCCGGGCTACATTCCGATCCCTTGCCGCGGCGCGCGCAGGCTCGCGGACCGTGACTATATCAATTTCATCCAGAAACACAATCCTGTTGTGTTCGAGCCGGTATCAATTTTCGCGCAAGTGTCGCAAGTGTAATGTCATCTCGGGATGAATCGGAGGCCGTTGAGCCAGTGTTCACATTGCGGGACCGTCTTGCCCGGCCGGCGGCGTCTTTGCCGTCTTGGCCCTGGGATGGGTGCGGTCATAGACAGCCAGGAGTTGGTCGGTGGCCAGATGCGTGTATTTTTGTGTTGTGCTGAGCGAGGCGTGCCCCAACATCTCTTGAATTGAACGCAGGTCCGCGCCTTCGTCGAGGAGATGGGTCGCGTAAGAGTGGCGGAGTGCATGGGGGCTGACGGATCCGCCAGCCAGGCGGCTTGAATAACGAGCAACCAGGCGGGCGACACTCCGTGAGGTTAAACGACCTCCCCGGTGATTAAGGAACAGAGGAGTTGCAGGTCGATCATCGCCGGCCGCACGTTTCAGCGAGGCCCGATAGGTTTGAATAGCCTGGAGCGCGACATCGCCGATCGGAACAATTCGTTCCTTCCGGCCTTTCCCGCGAAGATGGACGAGCCCGTCCGATTGGTTGAGATCACCGAGATTCAGCCCGACGGCTTCACTGACGCGGGCGCCGGTGGAATAGAGCGTCTCCAGGATAGCCCGGTCTCGCAACGGCAACGACGTGCGCCCCTCTGGGAATTCCATCAAGACATTCGCATCGTCTTTCGTCAGTACCCGCGGCAGTGTCTTCGGGAGCTTGGGACTTCTAATGTCTTCGGCCGGATTTTTTTCGACCGTCCCTTCGCGGACATGAAATCGGTAGAAGCTTCTCAGGCAGGCAAGTTTGCGTGCGAGTGAGGAGGCCTTCTCCCCCTTGCGGTCAAGCCAGTGTAAATAAGCGCGCAAGGACTCCGTGGTGACGTCGCCGATGGGGAGCGAGTGCGGTGTTTGTGGCGCCGGCCTGGATTGAATCAGGAAAGTGGTCAACTGCTGGAGATCTGAACGATAACTACGGATGGTTTCCGGTGAAGCCTGACGCTCGACGGTGAGAAAGGTCATGAAAGCGCGGATTGCGTCATCCATCTCTCGAAATCCTCACGGGCCCGCTGGGCAATGAGTTGTCGTTTTTTCTCTTTGTCCCTGGTCGGTTGGGCGAGAGGCGGGAAGAGACCGTAATTCGTATTCATCGGCTGGAAATGTTTCGGGTCGGATGAAGCCACATGGCCGACCAGACATCCGTGAGCCGTGGTGGCAGGCGGCGTGACCAAGGGCAGTCCCGCGAGGGCTCGCGCCGCATTGATGCCTGCAAACCCTCCCATGGCGGCGGATTCGGTATAGCCTTCCACGCCGACCAATTGCCCTGCGAAGAATAAGGTGCCGCGCGATTTAAACTGCAGCGTGTTCAAGAGCAACTGGGGAGAGTTGATAAAGGTGTTCCGATGCAGGCTGCCGTAGCGGAGGAACTCCGCCTGCTCCAGGCCGGGGATCATGCGAAACACCCGTTTCTGTTCCGGGTAGGTGAGCTTCGTCTGAAAACCGACCATGTTGTAGCAGGTCTTATGGATGTTTTCGGTCCGGAGCTGGATGACTGCCGTCGGTCTCTTGCCGGTCTTGGGGTTGTCGAGGCCAACCGGTTTCAGCGGGCCGAAGAGCATGGTCTGCCGGCCTCGTTCCGCCATAACTTCTATGGGAATACAGGCTTCAAAATAGGGGGTCTTCTCAAATTCTTTGGGCTGGACTTTTTCTGCCGCCATTAGGGCGTCGTAAAAAGCGTTGTATTGAGCCTCATCCATCGGGCAGTTCAGGTAGTCGGCGCCCCCCTTATCGTAACGCGAGGCGGCGAAGACGATATCCATATTGATCGACTCGGCGTCGATAATTGGGGAGATAGCATCAAAGAAATACAAATGATGCGATTGCGTCACGGCGCGGATTGACGCCGACAGTTTGTCCGACGTCAAGGGCCCGGTGGCAATGATGCAGAGGCAATCTGTCGGGATTTCAGCGATCTCCTCATGCAGGATGCGGACGTTCGGATGGCTTTCCAGTGCCTGAGTAATCTTGAGTGAAAACTGGTCGCGATCGACGGCGAGTGCTGAGCCAGCCGGCACCCTGGCCTGTTCGGCCGAGGCAATAATCAACGAACCCAGCCGCCGCATTTCTTCTTTGAGGATACCGGGGGCGTTCAGCGGATCGGCCGATCCGAGGGAATTGGAACAGACTAGTTCCGCTAAGCCGCCGGTCTTATGCGCTTTTGTCATCTCTTTCGGACGCATCTCATAGAGTGTCACCTTCACGCCCCGGTTAGCTGCCTGCCAGGCTGCCTCGGATCCGGCCAGACCACCCCCTATGATGACGATGTCATCTCTCATGCCCGCACATGCTCCTCTCAGGGAAAATAGGAAGGCCGCATTCTAGAAACCGAGTTTCGGGGAAGTCAAGGCGCCGCCGCTGGTTCTATGCCTAAGGCTCGTATCATGGTGTTCTTGCAATTGAACCCGCGAATTGCTCCGTGCTAGACTTGGCTCGCAT
>CAZXNN010000295.1:0-4519 GCA_964641915.1 uncultured Nitrospira sp.
TTGAAAGCGCTGGGAATCACGCCGACGCTCATTGTTCCGGAGCCCAATACGTGGGTCGATGTCGTGTCGACGCTCGATGAGTATCGGCCGGTCAAAGGGCTTCGTGTCGCGGTGCAGGAATATGGCAGTTCCAATCCTGAATTCCTGGAGGCGTTGAGGGTTCGTGGCGCCGATGTGTTTGCCGTCCCGGTCTATAAGTGGGGACTTCCGGAAGACCTGGCTCCGCTCAGACAGGTCTTGGCAGACGTGGTCGCCGGCGATATCTCCGTGATGCTGATCACGAACGCGGCGCAAATCGATCACGTGATGCAACTTCTTGAACAGGAGGGGAAAGTTCCTCTGTTTAGGGAAGCCTGTAAGACGATCGTCATCGCCTCCGTCGGCCCGACCGCCAGCGAGCGGCTCCGGCACTACGACCTTCCTGTTGACTTTGAGCCGTCGCATGGGAAGATGGGTGTGCTGGTGAAGGAATTGTCCGAACAGGTTGTTCCGCTCCTCGCCTCCAAGCGCCGCTGATCCCCTCGCAGATCCTCGTCCAGATGCTCCTCCCTCGTTCAAACCTGTGCAACGGGTGGATAGATCCCTTCGTCAGGATTTCGGCTATCGTCATCTTTCGCGGGGTTCGGCGCGGCACTTCTCTTGCGGATCTTCGCGGGGTTCTGTCTTCACACAGAGGGTTTCATATGAAAAGGGGGATGCGATGGCAACAACGCTTGACCTGGACAAACAGACGGCTTCGTTCGTGTGGCAGCTGGAAGAGCAACGTAAACTCGAAAAAACGCTGCTGGTTGAGCGGGTCCGTGGAACGAAAGAGGGTGCCGAGTCGGTCTTCAACGATATCAAGACTCGCGTGGCGGTGCTCGAGAAGCTGAACGGGGCTGCCAGTGCCACCTGCATCGCGCCGATCGGCTGGAGTAAGCTGATTTTTACCGGTGCGGACAGTGTCTCGGCGCCGAATACGATCGGGTTCGGCGACCGCGATGAAACGCTCTGCAAGCTGGACCAGATCCGTTATTTTGAAGACACCACCTATCTGCGCCTGAGCGCGAATCCCCACTATGTCGAGCATGTGATGCCGAATAAATCGGCCCATGCGCGGGTCGGGGCCAATGCCTCGCTCTGGGACACGCTGGGGTATGTGCATGTCGGGTACGTCACGCAGTTGGGGATTCCGGCCTCGTTGGAACCAACCACTGTTTCGATCATGTCCCGTCTGAATACGCTCTTTAATTGGGTTGAAGCCAATGCTGTGGGCGACGAATGGTATGCCCATGTGTCGGCCACGGCCCGACTCTGGGTCACCTACGATGGAGAGTTTCGTCAAGCCCCACCGGCGGTATTCGTGAACGTCCTGGCGGCGCCGTCGCAGATGCGGACCCATCACGATATTCCATCACCGGCGCCGAGCGCGGCGTTGACGATGCAGGTCTCGGCATCGGCCGGCAGCGGCACGACGATCGGCGTGTATGAGAGCATCGAGCTGGTCGCGACCACCCCGAACGGGCATGCCTATCTGGATGGGATCTTTTCGTGGGAACCGTTAGCGGTGCAGCTGAGAGAGGGTTAGCGCCCGGCGTCCTTGTACAGGGATCGAATGATTTCAGCCGTGTTGAAGAGCATGGCGTTTGCTCTGGTGTAGGCGGCGTGACCGTAGTAGTGCTCCTGGACATTGGTGGAGTTCGTACAGTCTTTGTAGTCGACCAGCAGGCAACTGCCTTCGCTGGGAAACCGCACGGCGCGGCGGGCGCATTCCAGCCAGCGTTCAAACCCATCGTAGGGCTCGACCATTTCCCATACGGTCTTGTTGACCGCTTTCGCGGCCTCAGTCGCCGGGACGGCATCGCTTCCCGCGACGGCCAACTGTTGGACATAGTCTCCGCCCCATGCGATGGGCATTTCCATCGTGACTTGCGGCAGCTCCATCTTGGATAGCCAGGTTTTGCCATCCGTCCGGAGATTCCGGTGATTGACGATGTGCAACAGGCGTCCCATTCCCGAGAGGTCCCATCCATATCGAATGGGAGTGCCCATGGTAACGACATCGAGGGTAGCGCCGTTCATCAAGGAATGGTCCGCGAGCAGCGGCTCGATGTGCCGGGCTGTGGCGGCCAGGTCGGCTTGGCTGTTGTGTTCTGCATAGGCGGCCAGCAGGCCCAGGAGTTTCGGCCGTTTCGTAATGGGGCTGGGACAGAGCAGATTGGAGGCCAATGCAAGGACTAACCCCGCCTGTCCGTGAGCCTGGACGAGGATCCGGTCTCCTCTGCCGAGTTGTTGAGTCTCGCAGAGGGTGTGCAGTTCATGGAGCAGGCGGACAGCGGCTGCGGCACGGCCTAGGTGGTGATGGTCCGAGGCCCAGAGGATGCGCCGACAGGCGATCGGTTGAGGTAAGCGCTTGTTGATGGCTTGTTGAAAGAGCGCCGTGTATGCGTTGGTGAAGTTGCCGGCCCCGCCGACTTGGTCATCGACGATCTTCTGGGTGGCCTCATCGTTCAAGAGCGGGGGCCTGAGTCCCCCCGAGAGGGCCGGGATTCCGTTTCCTCCTTCCCGCATGGCCGCGAGCAGGGCATCGACACCCGAAACGCCGCGCGAATAGCCGCGCTTGAGTCCGCCGACATCATCCAGCCGCTGCATCCCGAACACATCGCTGCCGTGGATCGACCCATGGAGGAGCACGATGGCGCGGACGCCCGCGCTGGCTAGCCGTGTGCCGCAGTCGGCCATGCCCTCGAACCAGGCCGGAGATTCCGGAAGCGCGCCGCCGGTCAGCTCGGCGGTCGTCAGTCGTTCGCCGGGGCTCTTTCGCGAGAGCTCGTCGTGCTGGAAGTTGTTCTCGTTCGGCATTGGAAGAGGTATCTACCGCAAGTGGACGCGGAAGTGCAACGGAGTTCTCATTTATCGGGATGCGGGAGGGACTGGATCGAGGTCCGGCGCCTGCTGTGGCTGGAGGGGACTCTTGAGCATCACCGCTGTGGCGGTGCAGATTTTATGCTCCTCATCGATCCGGCGATCGACAATCTTCACGCCCAACAGATATTCCTGAACAATTTCTTCGCGGGTGAGTTCAATATCCTGTTCACTTTCACGGCCGGTCCGTTCACGGACGCGGTCGACCATATGTTCCTTCACCATCACGCGGATCTGTTTGGCCAGGTCGGTTCGTGCCGAGAGTTCCGAGACGCGCTGACAGACGATCATGCCCTTCGCCAAATCCCCTTGCCCTCTTCCGATCCAATAGCGTTCTGACGAATAGGAGCTCTGACCTTCTTCGGTTGGCCGTTGGCTTCCGCTCACTGGTTTGACCGATCCCTCTGGGGACCGTTGCTGTGTGAGCCGCTCGAATGACTGTTCTGCTCGAGTTCTGAACTCGCTTGGCTCGGCCGCATCGCTCTGATAAGGCAGGAGAAGCAGGGTGCTTCCAAGCGCGAATTCCATAATTATCAGTCTGACCGAGTTCTTCATGACTTACTTTGTTCGTTTCCCCCCACCGCCCCCTCCTGTTCCTCGATTTCCCTCGCCACCTTGTCCGCTGCCGCCGGGCATAAGGGGCGCTAATCGATAGGGAACACGCGGGACTTGGTGGGCTGTGGGAGGGCGGATCTGGTTGATGGTCGGGGGTAGGCGACGAGCGACGGGAGGCTGATTGCCGGAACCGGCACCCGGCGCCTGTGTCAAGCTGCCGTTCTGTTGTAGGAATTGTTGCATTCGGTTGGAGGCGCGCGGCGGCAGCTGTTGGCCCGCCGATGGCGGCAGAAACGGATTCAGTTGATGGACGTCGGTCAAGTTGCGAGATCCCGGCTGGTTGCTGATTTGGGGCGGCTCGGTTGGGGTGTTATGAGTGATTTCGTTCAGTGTGCGCGGCACGCCGGGAGATCCGGGGCCGGGAACAATCTGATGAGTCGGCATATGGGACGGAATACTGCGGGGTGTCGGTGGAGTTGGCGGTTGAGGCGGCGCCGGGGGCTGTCTGGTGGTGATCACTTGCTGGGCAACGACCACATGAGGGCTGTTCGGGTAGAGGCCCCGGGCGACATTTAAGAGCGCATGTGTCTGGGCCAGTCCGATCCAGGGGTAGGGATAGACGACCGGCGAGACAATCACCCAGTCGGTCCAGGCCTGTGAGACCATCGCATTTGACTGAACGCGATTGAGAATTTCCTGACGTTGCTGAAATGCCTGCTGTGTTTGATCGGGGGTTGAAGCGTTCGCCAGGGCCTGGTTTGCCGCTTCGAGTTCCTGCTGGAGCTGTTCGTTTTCCTGTTTCAATGCCACCAGCTGGACCCGCGCATCTTCGTTCTCCCGGAGCGTGGCAATGGCGTGACCGACTTCTTCCGTATCGACTTGGGCAACGAGATCGACTTTGACCACGATCGTGTTGCCGTCGATTGTCGTATCGGTTTGCTGGTCCAGCACGAGGACCAAACCGGCTGAATAGGTCCGGATTTCATCCTTGGTGACATCCATGCCGTCCACTACCGTGATGCTTTCGAGATAGGTCGCCACCTGTTCGAGCGCATCTTTC
>CAZXNN010000296.1:0-4516 GCA_964641915.1 uncultured Nitrospira sp.
GATCAAGTCCTGCACCTCGGGCGCAACCATTTTGACCGGATCGTGCATTTCAGCTTCGGGTTTCTGCTCGCCTATCCCATGGAAGAGTTGTTCCGCCTGAGTGCAAGCGTGCAGGGGTGGGTGGTGTACTATCTCCCGGTCATGACCGTTCTCGGTTTGAGCGGACTCTGGGAGATCATCGAATCGTGGGTGGCCAGCGCCGTTCATCCTGAATTGGGCATCACTTACTTAGGTTCGCAGGGGGATATCTGGGACGCTCAGAAGGACATGGCCGCCGCGCTATACGGAGCGCTGCTGTGTGTGTCGATTCTGATGGTGGTTCGGGCGCTGCGGGCGGCCCGGTCCGAACTTCAAACCGAGATCGCTGAATAAGTCTCCGATATGAACGCCGGGGTGACGGAACAGCACGGCACGGAATCAGGAAACCGCCGGATTCTGGTTGGGCTGCTGCTCGCCTATAGTGTGTTCTGGGTTTGGCTGGCGATCGATCCGGTGAATAGACGGGACTGGCTCCTGGAAAACCTGTTGGTGCTCACGCTGATTCCTCTGCTGCTGCTCACGTATCGCCGGTTTGAGTTTTCCCTCACCTCCTACTGTCTGATCGGTCTGTTTCTCGTGCTCCACGCCTTCGGTGCGCACTACACCTATGCCGAAGTGCCGCTCGGCTATTGGTTCCAACATCTCTGGGGTTTGAGCCGCAACCCCTTCGACCGCATGGCCCATTTTGCCTACGGCGCATTACTGGCGTATCCCATTCGCGAACTGCTTATCCGGCAGGCCGGCATTCGCGGTGGCTGGGCCTATGTCTTGCCGGTCTGCGTCGTGCTGGCGCAGAGCGGCTTCTTCGAAGTGCTGGAAGCGATTGTGGCGATGATCGTCAGTCCTGAACTGGGCAACATCTATCTCGGAACCCAGGGGGATGAATGGGACGCCCAACATGACATGGCGGCGGCGTTGACCGGCTCGATTCTGGCGATGGGTGTCGCTTCGCGTCGTCCGTGATCCTCCGTGATCCTCCGTGATTTCTGTCTGAGCACTGGCGCATTTCACCACGGTCTGGATTTCCTTCGCGTGGCAAATTGTCTCCAGGCACCTCTAATAGACGAAAAAACCTGCGGGTATTCTCAGGCACATCTCCTGCTGGTTCTTATCGTGGGAGATCTAAGCGAATGCGCCAGTCGATAGCCGAGAGTGCCGGGACCCGGAGGACTGGTTCAAGGCGCAGCCGGTGCTGTTTCTGCCTATGTATGATCGGTCTGGTGTTGGGGGCCGCGGCTTGCGAAAAGCCTTCCGACCAGCCGATTGCGGTCAAGCCGGCGGTGGCGGATGCTCTGCCTGGCGTGCTCCACCTGACACAGGAAGAGCTTGCGAGAACGGCTCTTGAGGTGTCGCCGGTTGCACGGGGGCAGCTACGCGTGCCCCGGGAATTCACTGCCACGGTTCAATCCAATGAAAACGAACTGGCCGAGGTGACCACACTGATCCGTGGCCGGGTAGTGAAAGTGTATGTGGATGTCGGGCAGGATGTGAAGAAAGATACCCTGCTGGCTCTCCTCCACAGTACGGATCTCGGCGTGGCGGAGGGGGCGTACCTCAAAGCGAAGGCCAGACTGCATGAAGCCGAATTGGCCTACGAGCGCGCGAAGGATCTGCATGAACATAAGGCGGTGAGTCTGGCCGAACTGCAGCGGCGGGAAGCCGAGATGAAGACGGCGCGAGCCGAGGCCCGCGAGACGCAGAATCGTCTGGAGCTGCTCGGGATTCCTCGACAAGAGATAGACAGGCTGGATCGCGAGCATACGATCAAGGCCGATGTGCCGTTGCGGGCACCGTTTGATGGCCGGGTCATCATGCGCAATATCACCAGAGGTGAGGTGGTCGAGACGAATCAGAAGTTCTTTACCGTCGCCGATCTTTCGAATGTCTGGGTCGTCGGCAACGTGCCGGAGAAGGACGTGCAATTCATTCGCAAGGACCAGAAAGTCGACGTTATCGTGTCGGCCTATCCTCATGCCGTCTTTCCGGGAACGATCTCCTACCTCAGCGATGTGCTTGACCCGGCCACCAGGACGATGCGTCTGCGGGTGACCGTGCCGAATCCTGATCGAATGCTGAAGCCCGAAATGTTTGCCTCCGTCCGCGTGTATGCCGCGCCGAATCCCGACGCCTTGACCATCCCGTTGGCCGCCGTCCAAAACGGGCCGAACGGCAAGATGGCATTCGTCCGGCGGGGGACGAACGACTTTGAAGCGCGGACCGTCACGTTAGGGATGGAGCGGGGGGATCTCGTGATGGTCTCGGAAGGGCTGTCGGAGGGTGAGCCCGTGGTGACGAAAGGATCGTTCATGCTCAAGTCCGAGATGGAACGGCACAAGATCGAGCCGGCGCCATGATCGCGTCTCTGCTTGAGTTTTCCCTTCGCCAGCGGATTCTCATACTGGGACTGGCGTGCCTGCTGTCTGTGGCGGGCATCTGGGCCTTCCAATCGATTCCGATCGATGCCTATCCCGATGTGACGAATATCCAGGTGCAGGTCCTGACCGATGCACCGGGTCTTTCGCCGGTCGAAGTGGAACGGTTTATTACCTATCCGCTTGAGCTGCAAATGACCGGCCTGCCGGGCCTGGCGGAGATCCGTTCCCTGTCCAAATTCGCCCTGTCCCAGATTACGGTCGTCTTCAACGACGATGTGGACATCTACTTCGCTCGTCAGTTGGTGCTCGAACGGATGATGGCGGCGAAAGAACGATTGCCGGACGGCCTTGATCCGGTAATGGCTCCGGTCAGCACCGGACTGGGCGAGGTCTATCAATACTACGTGGAAGGGCCGGATGCGGGCATGTCCGATCCCGCGATTGCCGAGGCGGAGTTGACCGATCAACGGACGCTCCAGGACTGGGTCTTGCGACCGCTCCTCAAGAGCGTGCCCGGTGTGATCGATGTCAATGCCATGGGCGGGTTCGTCAAACAGTATCAGATTGTCGTGGAGCCGGCGAAGCTGCGGAAATACGATCTGACGCTGCACGACATCTCTGAGGCCGTCGCCAAGAACAATGCCAATGCCGGAGGCAATATTCTGGAGCGCCATGCGGAACGCGCAATCGTCCGCGGCCTTGGCCTCATCAAGACGGTGAGCGATATCGAGTCCATCATCGTGAAAGAGGCCGGCGGCACGCCGGTGTTCGTGCGCGACGTCGCGGAGGTTCGTATCGGACACGCTGTTCGTCATGGCGCGGTGGTGCTCAACGGCGAACGGGAGATCGTCACAGGCACGGTCCTCATGATCCGGGGCGGCAACGCCCGTCGGGTAGTCGAAGCCGTCAAGGCGAAGGTGGAGGATCTGCAGCAGGACCATGTCGTTCCGGCGGGTGTGAAGATTCTTCCATTTTACGACCGCATCGAGCTGGTCGCGGCTGCGATCAATACAGTGCGGGACGCGTTGATCGAGGGGATTGTGCTGGTTGTCTTCGTGTTCTTCTTCTTTCTGGGCCATGTGCGCAGCGCTATCGTGGTCACGGCGACATTGATTGTCACCCCGCTGGTGACGTTCATCGTGATGGAACGGTTCGGACTCTCCGCCAACTTGATGACGCTCGGAGGCCTGGCGATCGCGATCGGCGAAATCGCGGACGGATCGCTGGTCGTGGTCGAGAACGTCTATCGCCACCTGGCCGAGAATCACGGGGCGGTGAAGAAGAGTAAGCTGGAAGTCATTCTGCACGCCACCAAAGAGGTGGGCCGGCCGATTCTCTTCGGGATTCTGATCATCAGCGTGGTGTTCCTGCCGCTCCTGTCGCTCCAGGGGATGGAGGGAAAGATGTTTGCGCCGCTGGCCTATACGCTGGTCATTGCCCTCCTGGCCTCCGTGATCGTGACACTGACATTATCGCCGGTGCTCGCCTCGATTATGCTGCGCGGGGATCATCCGGAAGAAACGCGCCTGACAAGTTGGATGAAGCAGCGCTATCGCCCGGTGTTGCAGTGGACGCTGGGTCATCGGAGTGCCGTGCTGGTTGGTTCAACGGCCATCGTGGTGGGCAGCCTTGCCCTGCTTCCGTCGGTGGGGCGCGAATTTATCCCGCTACTGGAAGAAGGCGCCCTGACGCCGCAGATCGTGCGGTTGCCGAGCGTGTCCCTGCCGGAATCCATCGAGATGGAGAAACAGGCCCATAAGGCGATGCTGGAGTTTCCCGAAGTGCGGATGGCTGTGAGCAAGATCGGGCGACCGGACATCGCGTTCGGGCCGGAAGAGCCGAACGAAAGCGATCCAATCGTCTCCCTGCGTGACCGGAGCACGTGGACGACCGCGACCACTCAACCCAAATTGACCGATGCGATCAGAAACAAGCTGGCGGAGATTCCAGGTATTTCTGTCCTGATGAGCCAACCCATTCAGGAACGGGTGGACGAACTCATTTCCGGAATCAGGACGGAGTGCGCGATCAAGCTCTACGGAGCGGATCTCGACGTGCTGCACGAGAAGGCGGAGGAGATCGCCGCCTTGATGCAGCAGATT
>CAZXNN010000297.1:0-4493 GCA_964641915.1 uncultured Nitrospira sp.
GGAACCGCCACGCAGCACTTTGAACTGGCCGTTCTCAGGACCCGATGGATTGGCCTCCGGACTACGCTCGTAATAATTCGCACCGTACCAATCGGAGACCCATTCCCCCACATTCCCCGCCATCTGATACAAACCGAAGGGGCTCCTGCCGGACTCATACGACTGTACCGGCATCAGCACCTGACTGTAGCTAAAGCGCGCCCCGAGCGCGAAATTCGCGACATCCGTGGTCGGCGCCTGATTGCCCCATGGATATAACCGGCCATCGACACCGCGTGCAGCCTTCTCCCACTCGGCTTCGGTTGGCAACCGTTTTCTTTTCCAGCGGCAATAGGCATCGGCATCATGCCAATCCACGCCGATTACGGGCCGGTCGCTGTGAGTGACCGGACTCACCGTCTCCCACAGCCATGGAGCCGTCCGGCCCGTCGCCGTGAGAAACGCGCCATACTGCGCAGTCGTCACCTCATACACGTCCATCATGAAAGCATCGAGCGTCACGCGATGCAGAGGCCGTTCATCCTCCAACGCCTGCGTGCCAGCTGCCCCCATCTCAAATGGGCCTGCAGGAATCAACGCCATCGGGGTTTCCGGAGCCGGTGTCGGCCCCATTGTCTTGGATTTCCGCAGACGATCGAGTTGGGCGTGACTTAGAGAAGCCGCGCCTACGACTACGAACAGGATGGTCAAAACGATCATCCAGCGAGGCCGCAGGGAGCTTGAAAGCCGAGGCGTACGCGGGCGGTACGTTGAGGCGTTCAAACGACCGAGAACGAAGCTGGGGATCGTTTTCACCATCCTGCTCAATAGATGATTCCGCCGACCACCCAATGCCGATCATCCGGCACATCAATAAGAAGTCGTGTGAGATTCATCTGCGCCAGCTGAGCGCCTATTTCATCTTCGGTAAATGCCGCCAGCAGCGAATTGTAAAAATCACGACGCAGAATCTCCGGCGCCCCGCCCGCATACTGATCCACGATCGCTTGCGCGGCCTCGGGCGATTCAGGCCGCAGCAGATCCATGACCAGCGCCGGCGAACCGGGCTTCACAAAGAGCCTCAGCTTGTGCCAGAACTGCAGCGGATTGGGCAAATGATGGAGCAGACTATTGGAGACGGCCGCATCAGCCTGGTTGGCTCCGGCAAGATCCTGGAAGCGTTCGCACCGGACGGTCACCCGATCAGATACCCCGGCCTGGTGAACGGCCTGCTCGGCCAACTCAATCATCGGCCGCGACGCATCGATGCCCGTGATGCGACAGTCGGGAAGTGCGCGGGCCAGGCGAACCGGAATGTCGCCCGGCCCACAGCCCAAATCAAATACATGGCCCTGAGAAAACTCCAGGAAGTACTCCCGAAACAATTCGACGAAGCGTTGGTTTTCTGCCGAGAAATCCGCCTCGGCATAGGCCTTGGCCTGTAGGGGATCATCCATCAATTCCGGTTCAAGAACACGATTCATACAGTACCTGCTTTCAGCTATCAGCCTTCAGCGGTCAGCAAATCAGTCCGGATCCAAGACTGACAGCTGATTGCTGACTGCTAATTTAACTTCCACCTGATCGCCCAGTCGAACAACTCCATTCTTCAACACTTTGGCATACACCCGGCTCCAGCCCGGATGCTTCTTCTGCGAGATGCGCTGATAGTCACCATCTTGGAACCATCGGGCATTGTGGCTGCAAGGCACGGTATAGCTCATCACTTCCAATTCGACATCGGGCCCGACGGTGAGCCGGACGCCCGGCTGCATGAGCCCCCAGTCCAGCCCCGCCAGTGTCAGATTCTCTCCGGAGAATCCCGGCTCGATGGAATGGCCCGCCTGCTGTAATCGCTCAATCACATCCAACGAATACAAACAGACCGCACGATCCGGACCGCCGTGGATTTTCAAGTTACGCTGGCGATCTCCTTCAACACCCTGTGCGGTCACACGAGCGTCCAGCACCGGCTTCTTCGGTACTCCGCCGTCCGAGACGCTGATCTGATGAATATGGGGATAGGGCGGCCGGACGCTGTTCATGATCTACTCATTGCCTTCACACGATTCAGATCGACGCAGCTCGATCGCCACCCAGCCCTCCTGCTCCCGCCGATGGACCGGATACAGTCCCGACGAGGCATATCGTGCCATGACTTCCTCCATCTGCTCAACCAATAGACCTGAAAAAAAGAGTCGAGAACCGGCCACACCATAGACAGCCAACTCATCGGCTAACAGCAAGAGCGTCTGCCGATCGATATTTGCGACAACCAGATCCGGCCTCATGCCCACGGCCACGTCGGACAGCGTCCCGCAGATGAGCTCCAACTCCACACCGAACGCATTCTGGCCCGCACACTCCCGGGCACAATCCACCGCCACAGGATCTATTTCGACGCCGACCGCCGACCGCGCACCCAGCCGCAACGCCGCCATCGCCAAAATGCCGCTGCCGGATCCGACATCGAGCACCATTTCACCGCCACGAATCAGCTCCTCCAGCCACTCCAGCAACATGCGTGTGGTCGCGTGATGTCCCGTGCCGAAGGCCTGCTTGGGATCGAGAATAATGTCGAGATCACCGGGCAACAACGACGCCGTCTCCCAACTGGGCCTGATCACCAGCCGCCGCCCGATCCGGAGCGGCTTGACCGACTGCGCCCACTGACGATTCCAATCCTGATGCGGCAGGTCCCCGACATGGATAGTTCCGCTGCTTTGCCCGGAGGGATCAAGCTGATCCAGCGCCGCGCGGACCTGTCCCAACTGATCTCCACTCCACTGATCCCGAGACCAATAGAGATGGGTCACCCCTTGATCCTCCCATGCGCCCCGCACATGAGGATCACCTAGCAACCCGAGCAATTCTCCAGGATCAACTGCGCTCTGAATACTGACATCGACCCATTCCTGCGCCATCGCTTCTCTCTCACAATCAATTGACGAGCACGAGCCCTTCCCAGTATGGTCGATCTCATCGTGAAGTCTGACCAGGCCACCACCAGACGCGAACACACACTCACCTGCGTACTACAACGGGGGGCGCGCCTGCACCTGCGCGGCACGCAAGCCAGCACGCAATTCTCCCGATGGCGAGGCGGCCTGTTTCTAATCGGACTGCTCATCACCGTGAGTCTCTACCGGCTGGAATACTATAACGCCGGTAACTGGTCGCTCCTGTCGTTCTTCATCGGATTTCTCACAATCGCCGCGTATCATAACAGGCTCGAACACCGGATTCACCGGCTCATGCTGTGGTCCGGCATCAAGCGCCAACACCTCGGCCGCCTACATCTCGACTGGCAGGCCCTCCCGCCGTGCCATCCCGTCACAGCCGACGCCCACCTCTACGCGCGTGACCTCGACCTGATTGGATCGCACTCGCTCCTCCATCTCCTCGACACGACCACATCCACACAGGGCCACGACCGGCTTGCATCCTGGCTCCTCACTCAACCACCGGACGAACAGACCTGGCAGACCAGGCAACAGCTGGTCAGAGAACTGACTCGACTGACAGGATTCCGTGATCGGCTGAACGTCCAGGCCCGGCTCACGGGCGAGGCTGAAATCAACGGGCACCGCATTACGGCTATCCTGCAGCATCATCTGCATCTCCCCTATCTCCACATCGTCCTCCCGATCCAGGCCGTACTCGCCGCCATCACCCTGATCCTCGGTTTTGGCGCGCTACTCAATCTCTTGCCGGCCTATTGGATGCTGTCCTTCGGCCTCTATGCGGTAATCTTTTTTCAGACCGATCAGGGTGAGGAATTGCTTGAACATGCCGTAGGCCTGCATCACGAAGTCGAGAAGCTGGGAACGCTCTTGCAGTTCCTGGAGCGGCGCGCTAGGAAACCGGGCTCTGCACTCGCCGCAACCTGCCGTGCGCTCAGAGAAACGCATAAGGCTCCGTCGGCATTGATTCGGCGCCTGGCGTGGGTGCTCCATGGCGTCAGCGTCAAAGCTCACCCGCTGGTCCATCTGGCTTTGAATGCGCTCAGCCCCTGGGATCTGTTCTTTGCTTTCCGCCTGCAACAATTCCAACATCGGATTCAGGACCTGCTCCCGCTGTGGCTGGATTGCCTCGCCGAAGTAGAAGCCGCCTCGGCCCTCGCGACCTTTGCCTATCTCCATCCGTCCTACGTGTGGCCGGTTCCCGGAGGCGCTGCAACTCTGACAGCCACCGGACTCGGCCATCCGCTCATCTCATCGCAGCACCGTGTTACCAACGACATCTCCTTCGCGCGCCACGGCACCATCTATCTGGTCACCGGTTCAAACATGTCGGGCAAGAGCACCTTCCTCCGGACCATCGGCATCAATCTCTGCCTCGCACAAGCCGGCGCCCCCGTCTGCGCACAGGCTTTTGCATGGAGCTGGAGCCGCCTGGCCTGCTGCATTCGCGTCAACGACTCATTGGATGCCGGCTTGTCTTTCTTCTATGCGGAAGTGAAACGATTGAAATCGATTCTTCAGGCGACAGAGAATCGAGAGGCCCCACCGGTG
>CAZXNN010000298.1:0-4490 GCA_964641915.1 uncultured Nitrospira sp.
CGACGGGACGATTTTCCGGCTGCTCCTGCCGGGGAAGGTCCGGCACACCATCGTGCGAATCAAGGTGCAGGGCTCCCACAATGTGACGAATGCCCTGGCGGCCGCGGCCGTCGGAGTGGTGCTCGGCGTGTCCGGCGCTGTCATTGCGCAGGGGCTCTCCCGATTCCGTCCGGCCGCGATGCGGTCGCAAGTCGTCGTGAGCCACGGGATCCGCGTGATCAACGATTGTTATAACGCCAATCCCGCGTCGATGAAGGCGGCGGTGCAGCTGCTGGCGCAGTCCGGCGCCGGACGGAGGACCATCGCGGTATTGGGCGATATGCTGGAACTCGGCACGGGCGCGATGCGGATGCATGAAGAGGTCGGCGCGTTTGTGGCGCAGCAGGGCATCTCGCAGTTGATCGCCTGCGGGACGTTGGGGCGCGGTCTGGCGGAAGGCGCGCGTCGGGCCGGGATGGAGCCGGCGAACATTCTCGAATTGCCCGATGCAACCGCCGCCGCAGCGGAGGTCAAAGTCATGGCGGTCTCCGGTGATGTGGTGTTGGTCAAGGCATCGCGCGGCATGAAGATGGAGCAGGTGGTCGGCGCGCTGCAAGGCATGAAGCGGGTCTCGAAGAAGGCATCGTAACTATTCAGGGGCGGAAACGGACTCGGCGCTGCAAGCCTCCGGCGTCGGTATGACGGTCGTCTTATGCTGTATAACTGGCTGTATCCACTCCACACCGAATTCTCGTTCCTGAACGTTTTTCGCTACCAAAGCTTCCGCATCATATATGCGGCGGTCACGGCGTTTCTCATCGCGTTTATTCTGGCCCCGTGGCTCATCCGCAAGCTGCAAGAAATCAAATTGGGCCAGCAGATCCGCGACGACGGGCCCAAGAGTCATCTGGTGAAGAGCGGGACCCCCACGATGGGCGGGATCCTCATTCTGTTTGCGGTGGTCCTCTCCACGCTGCTGTGGGCTGACATTACGAAACCGTATGTGTGGCTGGTCCTCGCGGCGATGGTGGGGTTCGGCGCGATCGGGTTTGCCGACGACTACCTCAAATTCATCAAGCGGCAATCGAAGGGACTGTCGGCGTCGCAGAAGTTTGCCGCGCAAGTCGCGATTGCTTCGGCGATTGCGCTCACGCTGTATTTCCTTCCCGGGTATACGACGAAGCTGAGTGTGCCGTTCTTCAAAAACTTCACGCCGGATCTGGGCTGGTTCTACATCGTCTTTGCGGTGCTCGTCATCGTGGGGAGTTCCAATGCCGTCAATCTGACCGACGGCCTCGACGGCCTCGCCATCGGACCCGTCATGATTACCGCGTTGGCCTATACGATTGTGGCCTATGTTGCCGGGCATCGATTGATGTCGGACTATCTGCTGATTCCCCACATCGAAAACGCCGGTGAAATTGCGGTGTTTACGGCGGCTATTCTGGGGTCGAGTCTCGGATTCCTCTGGTTCAACACCTATCCCGCTTCTGTGTTTATGGGCGATGTGGGGTCGCTCCCGCTCGGGGCCGCACTCGGCACGGTCGCCGTCATCAGCAAACATGAATTGTTGCTGCTGCTGGTCGGTGGCGTGTTCGTCATCGAGGCAGTGTCAGTTATTTTTCAAGTCGTGTCGTTCAAGTCGCGCGGGAAGCGGATCTTCTTGATGGCTCCGATTCATCATCATTTCGAAATGAAGGGCTGGGAAGAGCCGAAGGTCGTCGTCCGGCTCTGGATCATTGCCATCCTGTTGGCCTTATTGAGCCTCAGTACGTTGAAGTTGCGGTAACAAGCGAGAGCGAGATGGTGAGCAAAGCCGTCATGCAATTGAAGGGGACAAAAGTCACGGTGGTTGGACTGGCCCGCAGCGGCGTGGCTGCGGCGCGATTGCTTCAGGCCGTTGGCGCTGACGTCACCGTCGCCGACCGGAAAGAGCGTAGCGAGCTGAGTGCTGTGCTGGCGCAATTGGAGGGAGCTTCTATCAGCATTACGGTCGGCAGCCGGTATGAAACGGCGCTGGAGTCGGCCGAGCTCGTGGTCATCAGCCCCGGTGTGCCCTATCGCATGGAAGCGCTGGAGCGGGTACGGCAGCAGGGCGTAAAGGTGATCAGCGAATTGGAATTGGCGTCGCGGTTTGTCTCGGCTCCGATGCTGGCCCTCACCGGGACGAACGGCAAGAGCACGACCGTGACACTGATCGGCAAGATGTTGCAGGACAGCGCGAAGCGAGTCTTTGTCGGAGGCAATCTTGGCACGGCATTGAGCGAAGCGGCGATCCAAACGGTCCTGGCATCGGAGCAAGGGGTGCCCAGTCCGTTCGATGCGCTCGTGGTCGAAGTCTCCAGCTTTCAATTGGAGACGGTAGAACAATTTCACCCCTGGATTGCGGCGCTACTCAACGTCACCGTGGATCACCAAGACCGCTATGCGTCGATCGACGAATATGTCGCCGCCAAGCGGCGCATTTTCGAGTGCCAGAAGCCAACCGACTATGCGCTCTTCAATCTGGACGACCCGCGAGTCGCGGCGCTCCGCCACAGCGTCAAAGCCCGGGTGCTGGGATTCACCAGGCAATCGGCGCTGCCCACGGATCTCACCGGCGGCACGTATCTGGAGGGTGATCGACTTGTCACGACGGTGACGGGTGTGCGGCAGGAGATTTGTCGCAGACAGGAGATCAAGATCATCGGCGATCACAACGTGGAGAACGCGATGGTGGCCGCCACCTATGCGCTGCTGAGCGGTGGCTCGCTTGAGTCGATCCGGCGAGTGTTGCAGGCCTTTCCGGGCCTGGAGCATGCCTTAGAAATTGTGCGGGATCGTCGCGGGGTCCGGTTCGTCAACGATTCCAAGGGTACGAACGTGGATGCCACGCTCAAAGCGATAGAAAGCATCGATCAACCCATTTGGCTGATTGCCGGAGGCCGCGACAAGGGCGGGGATTTTTCCCGGCTCGCGCCGGCCATTCGCCAACGGGTAAAGGGGCTGATCTTGATCGGAGAGGCGGCGCCGTTGATCGCCCAGGCCATGGCGGGATTCCCTGCGATCAGCCGGGCGGCGACATTGAAAGAGGCGGTGCAGGCGGCGGCCGACAGCGCCACCTCCGGCGGGGTCGTCCTGTTTTCGCCGGCCTGTGCCAGTTTCGACATGTTTGCGGATTATCAGGATCGGGGCCGGCAGTTTAAGGCCCTCGTACAATCCTTGCCGGCCTAGGGGCGGCGAGTCAGAGGAGATTTGACGCTGAACGATGTCACAGAGAGCTGCAGGGACCCTGGCATTGCCGTGGCCGACCACGAGCCCCCGCGCCGCGAAGAAACGGGTGCCGATGGACCACACGCTATTGATCGTCACGATGGTGCTGGCCTTGGTCGGCCTGGTGATGGTGTTCAGTGCGAGCGCGGTGGTGGCGGGGAATCGGTTCCACGACTCCGGCTACTTCCTCAAGCGGCAGCTGGCGTGGCTGACATTCGGATTTGTCCTGCTCCACGTCGCGTCGCGGGTCGATTATGTCTGGTGGAAGCGTCTATCGGTGCCGCTGCTGGGCTTGATGGCGCTATTGCTGGTGATGGTCTTAATCCCATCGCTCGGAGTCGCGGCCAAAGGCGCGAGGCGCTGGTTGCGTCTCGGCCCCATTTCGATTCAGCCGGCCGAGATGGTCAAGCTCGTCGCGGTGATTTATCTGGCGGCCTATCTGACCAAGAAGGAAGACCGGATCACAAGCTTCTCCTCTGGCCTGCTGCCCGTGCTCTTCGTGATCGGCGTGTTGAGCGGTCTGGTGCTGTTGGAGCCGGATCTCGGGACCGTGGTCGTGATCGGTCTCGTGACGATCGGACTGCTGTTTCTCGGCGGCGCGCAAGTGAAGCATCTCATGGGGCTGGGACTGTGCGCGGTGCCGGTCGTTTTGGTGCTCGTCCTCGGCTCGAGTTACCGGCGGCAGCGGCTCCTGACTTTTCTGGCACCCTGGAAGGATGCGTCGAATGCCGGGTTTCAGATCACCCAGTCGTTTCTGGCCTTTGGCAGCGGCGGTCCCTTCGGAGTGGGGCTGGGCGAGGGGAAACAGAAGCTGTTCTTTCTCCCCGAAGCGCATACGGACTTTGTGTTGGCCCTGGTCGGGGAAGAGTTGGGATTAGTGGGAACGGGCGCGATCATTCTGCTCTTTGCGTTGTTTGTCGTGCGAGGCTTTCAGATTGCCGCCAGAGCGCGGATGCCGTTCGGGCGCTATTTGGGGATCGGGATCACGCTGTTGATCGGCGGGCAGGCGCTGGTGAATGCGGCTGTGGCGACGGGAATGCTGCCGACCAAAGGATTGACCTTGCCCTTCGTGAGTTACGGCGGATCGTCCCTGGTCATCAGTCTGCTGGCGGTGGGGATCTTGTTGAATATCTCGAGGGATCGCCAAGCGGGGCCTCAGGAAAGTGCCGGACGGGGCGGGCGGGGCAGGACTGGTCACGGATGACGATCCTTATCGCCGCAGGAGGGACGGGCGGGCACTTGTATCCGGCGGTGGCACT